>NZ_JBYSXB010000017.1:0-34301 GCF_058781765.1 Arthrobacter sp. FW306-1B-G06A
CAGGGCGGGGTTGGGTGCGGCGGGCTAGGACGGGCGGCCGTGGATGCGGATCGAGAGTTCGTCCGCTGTCTTCTGGATGCGGGCGGCCAGTGCGGGCCACTCCTCCACTGGCACCCGGTCCTCGAGGAATGTCACGGCGACTGCCGCCGTCGGCCATCCCAGATGGTCGGTGACGGCGGCGGCCACAGAACCGAAGCCGGGCGTGACTTCGCCGTGTTCGGTGGCGTAGCCGCGCTGCCGGACCTGGTCCAAATGCGAGGACAGGGCCGAGTACTTCATGATGGGCGATTCCATTTCATGCCGGGCCGTAAAGGCTGCAGCATTCGGGTACAGGGCCCTGACCTGCGATTTTGGCAGGGCGGCCAGGATCGCGCGGCCACTGGCCGTGAGGTGGCTGGGAAGCCGGACCCCGACGTCGGTCACGAGGGACGGGCGGTTCTTGGCCCGCTCCTCCACGATGTAGAGCACATCGCGGCCGTGCAGGACGGCCAAGTGTGCGCTCTCGCCGATCGCATCCACGAGGGCGGCGAGCATGGGGCGGCCGAGCCGGGACAAAGGCTCTTGCCGCGAGTATGCCGAACTGAGTTCAAAGGCGCTGATCCCCAGCCCGTAGCGCTGCTCCTCATGAAGGTGCAGGACAAAGCCGTTGGCCTCCATGACGCCAAGCAAGTGATAGACGCTGGAACGGGGCAAGCCCAGCGCCGTGGCGATATTGGACGCTGCCATCGGGCCACGCCGGGACGCGAGCAACTTCAGGATGCGCAGGGTGTTCTCGGCGGCCGGGACTTTGGAAGCGGCCCGGCCTTGGGTGGACGGCTGTGTGGTCATGGCTCCTCTTCGAGTGCACGGTAATGCCCGGCCCGCCCTTCTGCCACAAAGCTGGCAAGGCGGGTGTCCGGGATCCCGTACTTAAGCGTGCGCCCCACCGAGCGGATCGGAAAGCCAATCAGAACATTAAGGTGTCTGGAATACCAGACATTTGTGCATGAAACAACCAGTCCACGGCGCAGCGTCTGAGAACCGAGACAACGATGTCCCGTGAGGCCCATCACAGCATGCTGCGGAATGGTCTGCTGGTTAACAGTCCACCCCTCCCAATGACGAGAAGGTATTCGTATGCAGCAAGCCCCAACAGCCGTCAGGACGCCGGCCGCCAAAGTCGTCGAAGGCGTCGAAGGCGCGGTAACAACCGTTCTCAGCCGCGGCCTCAATGTCCGCCACATCCGCTTCATGGCGCTCGGTTCGGCCATCGGGACAGGCCTCTTCTACGGTTCGGCGTCCGCGATCCAAAAGGCCGGCCCATCGGTTCTCTTCGCATACATGATCGGGGGCGCCGCCGTCTTCATGGTGATGCGTGCCCTCGGCGAAATGGCCGTGCGCCACCCCGTCTCAGGCTCGTTCGGCCAGTACGCCAGCCGCTACCTCGGACCGCTGGCCGGGTTCATCACCGGCTGGACCTACGTCTTCGAAATGGCCATCGTGGCGATCGCGGACGTGACGGCATTCAGTATCTATATGGGCTTCTGGTTCCCGCAGGTGGACCGATGGATCTGGGTCCTCGCGATCATCCTCCTCCTCGGAGCCATGAACCTCCTGAGCGTCAAGGTCTTCGGCGAGCTCGAGTTTTGGTTCTCGCTCATCAAGGTCGTGGCGATCATCGCGATGATTGCGGGCGGGGCTGCGATCATCGTGTTCGGCTTCCAGTCCGGCAACAGCGGCGTGGCACCGGGGCTGGGGAACCTCGTTGACCATGGCGGCCTGTTCCCCAACGGTTTCGAAGGGCTCCTGGCCTCGTTCGCCGTCGTCATGTTTGCCTTTGGCGGGATCGAAACGATCGGCATCACCGCAGGCGAAGCCGCAGACCCCAAGAAGGTCATCCCGCAGGCTGTCAACACCGTCCCCGTGCGTGTGCTGCTGTTCTACGTCCTGACGCTCGGGGTGCTCATGAGCTTGTTCCCCTGGAATGAAATCGGGAACAACGGCAGCCCGTTTGTGCAGATCTTCAGTGGCCTCGGCATCCCCGCGGCGCCCCACATCCTCAATGCCGTGGTCATCACCTCGGCACTGTCAGCCATCAATAGCGACATCTTCGGCGCCGGACGCATCCTCTTCGGGCTTTCCCAGCAGGGACACGCTCCGAAGAGCTTCGGCAGGATCTCAAGGCATGGTGTTCCTTGGATGACCGTGGTCCTCATGGGCGGCATCCTGCTGGTGGGCGTGGTGCTCAACGCGGTCATCCCCGAGGACGTGTTCCTCGTGATCGCATCCATCGCCACCTTCGCGACAGTGTGGGTATGGGTCATGATCCTCGCCTCCCACGTCGCCATGAAGCGCGAAATCAAGCGCAAGGGACTTCCGGCGTCGGAATTCGCGTCGCCGTGGTGGCCCGCCGCGTCCGTGGTGACCATCGCCTTCATGGCCCTGGTGATCGTGATCCTTGGCGTCTTCGAGGACACTCGCGTGGCGCTGTACGTAGGCGCCGTGTGGCTCGGACTGCTGGTGCTGGCCTACAAGCTCTGGGTCCGCGGCGGCGGGCGCCTGCGCGCCGACCTCGTCGACGAAACAGCCTCGATTCCCATGGTCGCCGAGCGCCCATAGTGCCTTGAGGAGGACGACGACGACGGCGGCGCGCCACGAGCCATCGACCGTCACCGCAGGCCAGCGCTATCATCAGGGATGGTTCCGTTCACCAACCTCCTGGCGTTTGCGCTGGCCGCACTGGTCCTCATCGCAGTCCCCGGTCCCAGCGTCCTGTTCGTGATTGGGCGTTCCCTCGCCCTTGGCCGCAAAGGCGGGCTCCTGAGCGTGCTCGGAAACGCCCTCGGCATGGTTCCGCAGATCATTGCCGTGGCGCTGGGGCTCGGCGCGATCCTTGCGCAGTCGATCGTGCTGTTCACCATCATCAAGTTCGGGGGCGCAGCGTATTTGGTCTACCTCGGGGTGCAGGCGATCCGCCACCGCGGCGGGCGTTCGACGGCGACTGGTCCAGCGCCGGCGCGGTCCATGTGGCGGCTCATCCGCGAGGGTTTCATCGTCGGTGCGAGCAACCCGAAATCGATCGTGTTCTTCGTGGCTGTGCTGCCGCAGTTCGTGGACTATTCGAGCGGCAGCATTCCGCTTCAACTCGCCGAACTCGGAGCTGTTTTCCTGGTGATCGCCCTCATCTCCGACAGCATCTGGGCCCTCGCAGCGGGCACGGCACGCCACTGGTTTGCCCGCTCGCCGCGGCGGATCTCCACCCTGGGTGCCATGGGCGGCGTCATGATGATCGGGCTCGGCGGGACGCTGGCGCTCACAGGCGCCAAGTCTTAGGGCCGCAGGACGGGGAGCAACCGCGCACTCAGCCGGCGGGAAGCCAATCCACGTGCGAGTCCGAGTCGTAGACCCGGCAAACCCGCACGCTGTCCTGAGCAGGGCCATCAACCAGCTTGAGGGTGACCTTCATGAGGATGTCGTACGACGCCAGGCCGGAGGCCGCCGTTGACTGCACCGGGTTCCCGGAGAACGCGATGGAGACCACTGAAAATGGCCGGGGCACCACCGTTCCGGTCACAATTGAGGAGTGGGCGGCATCGCTTTGCAGCCGGGCGCTGCAGCTGTCCTTGATGCGTTGGATCCCCGCTGCGTCGAGGCCCTGCTGCACAGGAGCGGGAACCGCGGGAGCCGGAGCCGGCGCAGCTGGCGCCGGCTCGGGGGCATCGGGCTTGGCACTCGTCGTCGGAGCAGGGACCGGGGCTTGACTTGAAGGCGCAGCACTAGCGGAAGCGCTGGCAGAGGCGCCGGCGGCTGACGCTGAAGCGGTGGCACTCGGCGTCGTGGCTGGCGTCTTGGCGGGACCGGGCGCAGAAGCTGCCGCACTGACGGTGGCTGACGGCGGGGCGCCGGCAACCGAGGTAGATGATGTCTGCGTCGCGTTGAGGGTGATCGCCCCTGCCAGCCCGACCGCCACCACACCTGCAACGACAATTCCTGCTTTTGCCGCTCGTCGCATTGTTCCCCCCTCCCAGACCTGACGGAACATTTGCCTTGAGCGTATGGACTGTTCGCCCGGCCTGGCATGCGTAACCCCTACCCGTCTTTTGACCGGACTACTCGGATCACCACTTGCTCGCCCTGGGGTCCTTGTCCGAGTAGTGGTCCAAGTGACGTGAGTGGCCCGTGGGCCATAACGGGTGCAAGTCACTCATGTGTTGCGTGTGGTCCACGCCTACCGTTGGAAGATCGCGACTTGCAAAGGAGTGATTCCGATGTTCGATCCTTACTCAAGGCACGCTGCTCGGATGCGCAAGCAGCGCCGCCATGCGCTGGCTTCGCGACTTTGCCAGATATTTACCAGGGCAGCCACGCAGGCCAAAAGCACTGCTTCCCCTTTCAAGGTGGGCGACTACGTAGCTGGCGACGACCCCTTCAACGGGTCCCAGGAAGGGGTGGTGGCCGTCATCAAAGGCCCATCGATCGGCTTGAGAACCGTCGTGCCGAGGGGCGGCACCCTGGTCTACTACGACTACCGCCAATTGAGGAGGCCCTGGTGAATATGTCCGCCGCCGGCGTTCCAGCCAACCGGTTCATGACGATCGCCGAGGTTGCCGAGGCCCTGCGGGTATCCAGAATGACCGTCTACCGCCTCGTTAACTCGCACGCCATCCACGCCGTGCGGTTCGGGCGGTCATACCGCGTTCCGGAGTCGGCGGTGGAATCCTACATTGAGCACTCGGCGGTGGACGAGGCTGAGCCTAAGGCACCCGGGGAGCCGTAAGGGTATTCGGTCCAACCGAGTCGCGTTCCACTGGCGGGCATTCAAGCTTTACCACCGGGCTGCCCGCCGGTTCGTCGACGCCGAGCAGCAAGCGCACGCCCGCGGCGCCGAGCTCGTAGTGCGGCAGCGCGACAGTGGACAGCGGCGGCCGCATGTGCGCCGCGATGACTTCCTGGTTGTCGAACCCCACCACGGCCATGTCCTCGGGAATGGACAGCCCCCGTTGCTTCAGCCCGTCGTAGAGGCCCATGGCCATACGGTCGTTGTAGCAGAAGACTGCCGTGACATCGCGTTTGAGGAGCTCCTCGACTGCTCCGTAGCCGCCCTCCTGGTCAGGATACGCGTCGAACACGAGGTGCGGATCGAAGGCGATTCCAGCAGATTCGAGCGCTTCCCGGTAGCCCTGGAGGCGTCCGTCCTTCGCCGGAGCAGGAATCGTGGCGTTGATGAAGGCGATCCGTCGGTGCCCCTTGCGCACAAGGATTTCAGTGGCTTCCCGTCCGCCGTGGACTTCGTCCGGGACCACCGCCAGGGCGTCGGAGTCCGGGGAGAAGCAGTTCACCAGCACGAAGTCAGTCTCTTGCAACGCAGCGGGGATCTTGGTTGGGCGGTGGAACCAGGTGGAGTACAGGATGCCGCGAACCTTGTGCTCGAGCATCATCGAGATGGCGTCCTTTTCCACGGGCTCGTCGCCCTCCGTGTTGGCGACCAACAGCACGAATCCGTGTTTCCACGCTTCGTCCTGGGCGCCGTGGATGATTTGCCCAGCGAAGGGGGTTGTGGCGATCGCGTCAGCGACGAGTCCGATGAACCGTGAACTGCCGCTCACGAGGTTCTTCGCGAGGGCGTTCGGGCGGTACCCCAGTTCGCGGATGGTGTCCAGGACGCGTTTGCGGGTCGCGGCGCCGATCCTGGCGTCTTTCTTGTTGTTGATAACGAGGGAAACCGTGGCAACGGAGACTCCAGCCCCTTCCGCTACCTCCCGCATCGTCACCGGATGACTCGCCCTCGGAGTCGATGGATGCGAGGGGTTCACCTCGGGTTCTTTCAAGCTTTTTTCAGACGTCATTGGCCCTCCTCCCACAGTCTATCCAGTGGCGGCTTTCTCACCCCTTCGTCGCCCCGCTCTCGAGGCCCTGGATCATCGCCTTGTTGAGGACGAGGAACACGAGCAGCAAAGGAGTGATGGTGATGCAGACAGCGGCGAATGTCGCTGTCCAGTCGACCTTGCCCATTGCTCCGATGTAGTTCTGCAGCCCCAGTGGAATGGTCTTGAGCCCTTCGGACAGAACGAACGTGTTCGCGAAGATGAAGTCGTTCCAGATGAAGATGCTGTTCACCAGGACCACCGTCACTACCGTGTTGGTCGAGAGCGGAAGGGTGATCAGCCCGAAGATCCGGTACGGGCCGGCGCCGTCCAACGAGGCTGCCTCATAAGTCTCGCGGGGAATGTATTCAAAGAACGATGAGAAGAGGTAGATCGACATGGGAAGGGCGAACCCCGCCAAGGGAATGATCATCGATTGGTAGGTGTCCAGCAGGTTCACGGACGAATAGTCGATGAACAGCGGCACAAGCGCGATCTGCACCGGCACGATGATGCCGATCAGGAAGAGGCCCCGGACGAATTTGCTGAACCGGAATCCGAGGACCTGCAAGGCATAGGCTGCCATCATCCCGAGAAGGACGATCAGGAGGTTAGCGCCCATCGTGACGATGAAACTGTTCAGGATGTTCTGGCCGAGGTTGCCGGTCTGGAACGCACGGAGGTAGTTGTCGAAGCTGATCGAGCTCGGCAGCGCAAAAGGATCACCGGTCGCGAAGTCGTGCTCATTGCGCAGGCTCGTGAGGAACAGCCAGGCGAGGGGGTAGACCTGCACCACGACGATGAGGACGATCAGCACCCTCGACAAGCTTCGGAAGACGTTTGGTTTACGCCGCCGACGTCGGGGCGCCGGCGGGCTTGGCGGGGCCGGGTTGTTTGGTGGAGCAGGGATCGGCCGGTTAACCGGGGCTGTTTGCGCGGTCATGCGTCAGCCTTTCGTTTGAGCATGAGCAAGATGAATCCGACGGCGACGAGGCACTCCACCACGATGAAGACCGAGATGGTGCTGGCGTAGCCGAAGTCGGTGCTGGTGAATGCGGTTTTGTACATGTACGTCGTCAGGAGCTCCGAGGACTGGCCGGGACCACCGTTGGTCATGAGGTACGGGATATCGAATCCGCGCAGGCCGTAGGTTGTGGCCATGATGGTGGTGGTGATCCACACCGGCCTGATGTGGGGGAACCTGATCTTGGTGAACAGCTGCCATCTGTTGGCGCCGTCCAGGCGTGCCGCTTCTTCAAGTTCCTGCGGGACGGCGAGCAGCGCCGCGTAGATGATGAGCATGTAGAGTCCCGTGAACCGCCAGCCTTCGGGTGCCGAAACTGCCGCGAGGACAGTATTGACGTCGGAAAGCCAAGGGCGCTCGAGGCTGCCGAGGCCGATCCAGCCGAGGACTTGGTTGAGGAGACCCACCGGATCGATCGAGTAGATCCGTACGAAGAGGAAGGCGATGGCCACCGTCGAGATCACCGCAGGCAGGAGATACAGGGTTTTGACGAGCTCGCGGCCTCTTCGCAGCGAGGTCAGGAGGCTGGCGACGAACAACGCGCCGCCCAATTGGAGGACGAGGCAGATGGCGAGGTAGCCGAGGGCGTTGAAGAAGGAACGCCAAAACACGCCGTCACCGGTGAGCATGTGCACGTAGTTCGCGAAGCCCACGAACTCCATGTCACTGATGCCGTTCCAGGAGAAGAAGCTGAGGAATAGCGATTGCAGGATCGGGAACAGCACTGCAACGCCGTAGAGAAGCAGCGGCGGGAGCAGGAAGACCAGGACCGAGAGTCGTGATCGATTGGGAAGCATGGGAGGGCCTTTCGGGTGGGGGGCCTGGGCCCCCCACCGCTGCGTGTTATTTGAAGAACTTGGGAGCGTTCTGTGCGATGGTGCTATCCATCGTGCTGGTGAACTCGGCAGGCTTGACGTTGCCCTGGGCCAAGAGCACGAGCTCTTGCTGCAGCCTGCTGTTGGTGGTCGGATCGAGCTGCGTGTCCCAAGGCATCGCGAGCTTCGATCCGAGATCCTTCGCCTGGTCGATCGCCTTCTTGTACAGCGGCGTGGCGTTGGCTGGAATCGTCGTTTGGACATTCGTCGTCGGCGAGAGGGCGCCCGTGGCCGCGTATTCCGAGGGGTACTTGGCGAGGGCGAACTTCAGGAAGTCGCTCACGAGCGGGTCGAAGGTCTTCGAGTTGACCGCCATGCCGATACCTGAGGTTGCCACGTACTCGTTGGCGGCCGTCGCGGAACTCGGCGTGGCCGGAAGCGTGAAGTAGTCGACGTCGTTACGCACCGCCGGGTTCAGCTTGTCGGTCGCGAGGCTGGGCAGTTCCCAGGTACCGATGTTGTACATGGCGGCCTTGCCGGAGGTGAAGAGATTCTGGGCGTCGGAGTAACCCTGCGAGGAGAAGCCGTCCTGGAAGCAACCGGCCCCTCCGAGCTGGCTTATCCAGTTGACTGTCTTCTGGCCGGTGGCGTCGCTGAACTTCGCGTCACCCTTCTTGAGCTTCTGCACAAAGTCGGGTCCGGCGTCGCGGAAGGGCTGGTAGGAGACGTAGCGCTCAAGGGGCCACTGGTCCTGGCCGTCAAGGGCAAGGGGCGTGATCCCGGCCTTGCGCAGGGCCGTGCACATCGCGGGGATGTCGTCGAGTGACTTCGGCACTGATACTCCAGCCTGCTGGAAGAGAGCCTTGTTGTACCAAAAGTACTCGAGCTCGAACTGGAACGGGACCATGTAAAGGGATCCGTCGTCGAAGCGTTGGTAATTCAGTGCGTTCGTCCGGTAGCTGTCGTAGACACCGAGGTCCTTGAGCAGCTTCTCGGCATCCACCATCTTGCCCTGCTTGGCGAGTTGCTGGGCGAAGGGCGTGGCGTCCGTGTCGAACAGCTCCGGGAGCTTGTTCGCGGCGGCGAGGGTTTCGTACTTCTGGATGTAGGAGGGTCGGTCAGGGGTGGTGATCAGGTTGAGGGAAAAGCCGGGATGGGTCTGGGCGTACTCGTCGGCCACCTTTTTCATGACGTTGATGACTGCACCGTCTGCCGGCCGGGACAGCAGCCACGAGATTTGCCGCGGTTTGATGTCCCCGGTGGGGTTGACGTTGGAGGCGCTGCCTGCCCCTCCACCGCCGCAGGCGGAGAGGGCGAGGGCTGCGGCCGCTGCTACGGCGGCCGTTCTTATGAGTTTCTTCATGGGGGAAAATCTCCTTTGATTTGAACGGAGGTCTGGCGCTGGGTATTTAGTTGTCTGTGCGCTTACGTATCTCAAGATCGGTGAGAGTTGCGGTGCCTTCACCGGCGAATACGCCGATGCGGCCGTCCGGTAGCCCGTAGATCCGGGTACTGAGGGCGACCTGCCGGTCGACGACGGCGACGCAGAGGTCCCCGTCGACGACAAGTTCGAGGGTGTGCTCTCCGGAGGCCAGCTCGCAGGGGCGTTCCAGCTCGATCTCGAAGGGAACATCCCCCGAGACGTGCCATTGCGCGTCGCCGCTGACTTCCCGGGGCCATCGGTCGAACACCATGCGGCCGCGCTTCGGTTCCAGGCGGATGATGTAGGACTCGTCTCCGTCCGCGCTGGAGCGGAGCAGCAGGCCGCATTCGCTGGTATCGGCTTCGATCTGCAAAACCGCCCGGGCGTAGAACTGGCGAGGGAGGACCTCATCGGACACCATGGCGGTGTACCCGTCTGGAGCATGCAGTACCAGCGGAAAGTCATCTCCGAGGGATACCGGGATGTCGTCCCAGAAGCTCTCGACGAGTTCGTCGGCGAGGGAAAAAGCGAGGGTGCCGTCGTCGTTCTGGCGGGCCTCGAGGACGGACATCGTGCCCGCCCACTGCCAGGCGCCGTCGTCGTGGTTGCCCTCCTTGCTGGCGACCCAGCCGAAGAAGAACCGGCGACCGTCCCGCTCGGCCGTCTTCGAGGCATAGAAGGCGCGGCCGTCAACGCTGTCCCGCGGCGGCACGATCCAAGGCCCATCGGGACTTTTCGCCATGCGGTAGCGGGTGGTGAAGGACTCGGAGAATTCCGAATAGACCAGGTACCACCAGTCGCCCCAGGCGAAAACGTCCGGGCATTCGTGCGTGATGTACCGGCGGGGATCCCAGAACGGCTCGGTGTGCTCCCAATGCATCAGGTCCGGGGAAACGCATTGGGCGATCAGCCCGCGACGGCGGTCCGGGCCGTCCGCGTGCCGCGCGGCCAGCAGCATCCGCCACAGGCCGCTGGCCTCGTCCTTGAAAACGAAAGGATCGCGCCAGTCGCCGGATTCATAGCCGGCCGGGGCGCCGAACGTCAGTTCCGGATGCTTGATCCACGTCAGCATTCCGTCCGTGCTCGTGGCGTGCATGACGAGTTGCAGGGGGGCACCGTCGGAGCCGAGGTGCCGGGGATTCTGTCCGGTATAGAACAGGTGGTGCATCCCGGACTCGTCGCACACAACACTGCCCGTGTAGGCGTTGAAGTCCGCTTCGCCCTCTCCGCCATGGTGCAGCGACACTCCATGGTCCTCGAATCGGGTGAGGTCCTTGGTGGTCACGAGATTCCAGGACGTTCCCGGTTTCGGGTCGTTCCGCACCTCGTGCAGATAGAAAAGCCAAAACTCCCCGTCTTTCTGGAACGGGATCACGTCTCCGACCCATCCATCGGTGGGTTGGAAGAAGACTGAGTAAGTCATCGGCGTTGATGTCCATTTCTGCTAAAGCGTTTGATCACTGCAAGCGTAACCGAGGTCACACTTTTGATCAAGCGTTTAAGCAGATTGGGTTAAGCGGACCGATCCCAGCGGTGCAGGATCGGCTCAGCGCGACGTTAGTCAGCGCACGACGGCGGTGCGGTGCGCAGTCAGGAAGTTGCGCAGACCGCGCGGTTCCGTCCGAGGGACTTGGCCTGGTAGAGCGCTTTGTCGGCGGCCACGATCATATGGTCCACCTCGGCGTTGGCGAGGGTGCTGGGAGCAATGCCATAGCTAACCGTCGGGAAGGTGACGCCGTCCGGTGGTTCTGCCGCGGCCAGACGGCGGCTGATTTCGTTGGCAATGATTTCCGCGCTCTCCAGGTCGGCCCCTGGAAGCAGAATGGTGAATTCCTCTCCGCCATACCTTCCGACGAGGTCTGTGTGGCGGACCGAAGCCTGGCACGCGGCGGCGAAGGCCTGGATGGCAGTGTCGCCCGCGGCGTGGCCATGGCTGTCATTGAGGGCCTTGAAATGATCGAGGTCGGCGAGAATCAGGGTGGAGATCGACCCCGCAGAGTGCAGCCTGTTGATTTCCTGGGTGGCCAGCTCCATGAAGGCGGTGCGGTTGAGGAGCCCCGTCAGGCCGTCCCGGGTGGCGCGTTCGTTGAGCCCGTTGATGAGCTGCTCGTTGCTCAGCGCAGTCATGCTGAAGGACACGGTGACCAGAAGCACGATAGTGACCACACTGGTGGTTGCCGAGCTGAGATAGGTGCCGAAGTCCGGGCCGTCGGGACCTTCCAGGACATAGGCGATTCCACGGCAGAGGAAGAACGACGCCAATACTCCTGCGGCGAGCGCCAAGGAGCGGTGGGCCTGTGAAACGCCGGGCTTCAACCGCCAGAGTTCAACCGTTGCCAGACCCATGCCCAAGGACATCATGGCCAAATACACCAGACCGCCGGACCATGCGTTGGTGGCCGGGTTCTCCAGCGAGGCGGCCACCGCCGTGGCAACGGGTCCGGCGAGAAGCTGCCATCGCGGCGTTGGAAGCAAGCGAAGGGAACGCGAGCCGGCCCACACGCTGAACGCCCCGGCCACCAGCAAAGCGTTGCCGAGTGGCCCCGCCCAGATTTGCTGGGGAGTCCCGGCGAGCAGGTACGCCATGTTCCCCGAGAGCAGGAAAACGAGGGCGAGGCACCACCAGCCGCTGTACGCGGAGCGGGTCCGGCGGAACGATCCGAAAAACAGCAGGCAGAGCGTAGACGCGACAATGCCCAGGGCTATCTTCAGGCTGGCCGGATCGAGACCCATATTCGCTCCCCTCGTGCGCACCAGCCTACGACATCGAGGGGCGGGTTAGCGGGCGGACCAGCCTCCGTCCATCGTGTAGCTTGCCCCGGTGACCATGCCGGCGTCGTCGGACGCTATCCACGCTGCCAGCGACGCGACTTCCTCGGGCTCCACGAGGCGCTTCACGGCGGACTCCGTCAGCATGACCTTCGCCAGGACTTCCGATTCGGGGATGCCGTGCAGCAGTGCCTGGTCCGCGATCTGCCTTTCGACGAGGGGCGTACGCACGTATCCCGGATTGATGCAGTTGGAGGTGACGCCGTGCTGGCCGCCCTCGAGGGCCGTCACTTTGCTCAGCCCCTCGAGCCCGTGCTTGGCCGAGACATAGGCGCTCTTGAACGCCGAGGCCCGCAGCCCGTGGACCGAGGAGATGTTGATGATCCGGCCGAATCCGTTGGCGTACATGTGCGGGAGTGCGGCCCGGATAAGCAGGAAAGGGGCCTCGAGCATGAGGGTCAGGATGCGGCGGAAGTCCGCCGGCTCGAACTCCTCGATGGGAGCGACCTTCTGGATCCCGGCATTGTTCACGAGGATGTCGCAATCCAGGCTGAGTCCGGCGAGCGCCTCCGTGTCGAGCAAGTCGACGCCCCAGGCAGTGCCGCCCAGCTTATCGGCGAGGGCCGCGGCTCCGGCGGCATCGACGTCGGCCACTACAACCTTCGCGCCGCGCGCGGCGAGGGCCGTGGCACATGCCGCTCCGATGCCCCCCGCCCCGCCGGTCACCAGGGCCTTGCGGCCCTCGAGGCTCATGCGCGGGCACCCATGGGGAGGCCGTGACGAACGGCATCGGCATTGTCAACGTCTTCCAGCGCCACACCGCGGGTCTCTTTGAGCGTCAAGACGACGACGGCGGTAATCGCGCAGGAGATCACCAGGTAGATTGCCGTGGGCATCCAGGATCCGGTGTCCTTGAGCCATTGGGTCGCCAGCAGCGGGGCCAGCGAACCGGCGAAGATCGAGGTGACCTGCGAGCCAAGGGAGACTCCTGAGTAGCGCATGCGGGTGGGGAAGAGCTCGGTCATGATGGCCGGCTGCCCTGCGTACATGAAGGCGTGCAGGCAGAGGCCGATGGTCACGGCGGCAACGATCACCGCGGGATTCTTGGTGTCGAACATGGGGAAGGCGAAGAACGGCCAGGTGGCACCGCTGATGGCACCGATCAGGTAAACCGGCTTGCGGCCCCAGGCGTCTGCCAACCGGCCGATCTGCGGGATGACCACGAAGTGGACAACGTGCGCGATCAGGAGGGCGAGCAGCAAGGACGAGGTGTCGTACTTGTCCACGCTCTTGAGGTACACGATGGAGAAGCTCACCACGAGGTAATACATGATGTTCTCGGCGAGCCTCAGTCCCATGGCCTGCAGGATGCCCTTGGGGTATTTGCGGATGACTTCGCCGACGCCGTAGCTGATGGCTTGTTCCTTCTCCACCTGGGCCTTCGCTTCGAGGAAGATCGGGGCCTCGGTCACGTGGGTGCGGATGTAGTAGCCCACGAAGACGATCACTGCGGAGAGCCAGAAGGCCACGCGCCATCCCCAGCCGAGGAAGGCTGCGCTGCTCAGGGTGGTGGACATGATGAACAGGACCAGCGTGGCGAGGAGGTTCCCGACGGGAACCGCGGCCTGCGGCCAGCTTGACCAGAATCCGCGGGACTCCTTGGGGCTGTGTTCTGCCACCAGCAGCACCGCGCCGCCCCATTCGCCGCCCAGCGCGAAGCCTTGGATGAAGCGGAGTGCCACGAGCATGGCCGGCGCCCAGTAACCGAGGTCGGCGAAGCCGGGGAGGCAGCCCATGAGGAAGGTGGACACGCCGACAATCACGATGGTGAGCTGCAGCGTGGGTTTGCGGCCGAGCTTGTCGCCGATCTGGCCGAAGACGATGCCGCCCAGGGGCCGGGCCACGAAGCCCACCGCGTAGGTCAGGAACGCCTGGATGATGCCGTCGAGGTCGTTGCCCGTGGGCGGGAAGAAGTACTTGCCGAAAACCAGCGTTGCGGCCGTGGCGTAGAGGAAGAATTCGTACCATTCCACCACGGTGCCCACCATCGAGGCGGCGACGATCTTCTTGAGGCCTGCGCCTTTGCCGGTGGCGGCCCCTGCTGCGGAGCGTTGTCCTACGCTCATGTCCATCTCCTTAGTGTCCACACTGACACGCGTTGTGATCCACAACACGAAATGCTCCAATGAGTATTGCCGCACATCAGTGCTGCTTCAATGGCCAAAATGGCACCAAGTGTGTGCAGAATTGCAGATATGAATCCGAATCCCGATGACCTCCTCGTCCTGCTCGCAGTATCGCGCTCAGGTAAGTTCACGACGGCGGCCCAAGCCTTGGGACTGAACCACACCACCGTTTCCCGCAGGATCGCCGCGCTCGAAAAGGCGCTCGGCGGCCGGGTCCTCGCGCGGGCGGCCGGCGGCTGGGAAGTCACGGAGCTCGGAGCCGAGGCCGTGGGCGTTGCAGAGCGGATCGAAGCGGCGGTGGGCACGCTGGGACCGGAGGACCGCGCGCCGGACCCCATTGCCGGCGTCGTGCGCATGACCGCAACTGACGGTTTCAGCGCCTACATCGCGGCACCCGCTGTGGCGCGATTGCGCCGATCGCATCCCGGCCTCACCGTGGAGATCATCACCGTGACCCGCCGGGCGCTCCAGCAGCGTTCCGGCCTGGACGTGGAAGTGGTGGTGGGCGAACCGCAGGTGCACCGGGCCGAGGCCTTACTGCTGGGTGAGTACATGCTGGGAATGTATGCCTCGCGCGAGTACTTGGCTTTTCACGGCGTACCCGGCACGGTGGAGGAGCTGACGCGGCATCAGCTGGTCTATTTCGTGGACTCCATGCTGCAAGTGGACGATCTCGATGCCCCTCGCCGGCTGGTCCCGTCCATGCGCGACGGTTTGAGCTCCACCAACGTCTTCGTCCACGTGGAGGCCACGCGCGCCGGGGCAGGTATCGGCTTCCTGCCATGCTTCATGGCCGACCGGCACCCGGACCTGGTGCGGCTGCTGCCCGCGCATTTCGCCGAGCTGCTCCCCTACTGGATGGTCCTGCGGCCCGACTCGATGCGCCGCCCCGCCGTCGCCGCCGTCGTGCACGCCCTCCAAGAGGAGACGGCCGCCCACCGCGAGCTGCTTCTGGCCCGCCGCTAAAGTCCCGACGCTCGCTCACATATGAGCCCAAACCGGCCGACGCTCGCTCACATATAAGCCCTTCGGTGAGTGACGGTCAGGCGGCTGGCCGCGGGTCGTGCCGGATCTGGGCGCCGACGGCGAATGCCCGGACTTTCGCGTCGTTCCAGATATGTGCGGGAACCGCCCCGCCGAGGAGCTTCCGGGCCAGTTGCGGATCGTCGCCGAAGGGCTCGTGGCTGCCGGCCATGATCATGTTCCCGTACCGCCGGCCCTTGAGCATCGCGGGATCGGCGATGATCATGGTGTGCGCGAAGGTGTCTGCGATGGTGGCGGCGTCCTCGCGGGCGTTTTTGAGGTCGGGCGCATCTCCGGAATTCACCACGTAGAGCCCGCCCGGCGCCAGCACCCTCGACGCGTTGTCGTTGAATTCGCGGGTGGTGAGCGCCCTCGGGGTGAGGGCGCCGGCAAAGACGTCCCGGATGATGAGGTCGCGGGTGTCCGGCGTGAGGCTTTCCGTGACTTCCCTGGCTTCGCCCACCCGGATTCGAAGCAGCGGGGCCTTCGGGAGGTCGAACCAACCGCGCACGTAGTCGGCCAGCTTGCCGTCGAGTTCCACCACCACTTGGCGCGCGTCCGGGTAGGCGGCGTGGAAGTACCGGGCGAGGGAACATGCTCCGCCGCCGAGATGCAGGGCCCGCAACTTCGGCTTGGATTCGGGCGGCCATTTGGATTCAACCAGCGCGGCTATCCAGCGCATGTACTCGAAGTCCAGGAACAGCGGCTCTGCAACATCGATATGCGAGCTCATGACACCGTTGATCTTCAGGAGCCAGCCGTTGGAATTGTCGGGGTCGGCAACCAACTCGCAGTCGCCGGTGTCGATGTAGTAGACGCCCTCCATGGGACCGTTCGGCTTGGTGCCCGCGGGCACCTCGATGACCCCGGCAGCTTGCCCGGCTCCCCTGCCCTTGCCACGCTTCGCCACTACTGCCGCCCTCTTCCGGTCATGCTTCAACCCTAGTTGACGCCGCAGCCTTGCGGTCAGCCCCCGACGGCGGCGCGCACCATCCGCCGGTCAGCCCCCGACGGCGGCACGCACCATCCGGATCTCCGGCAGTTCGTGCCATTCGGGCGGCAAGAGCTGGCGTGTTCCGTCAGGCCGGAAGCCGTTCTTGCGGTAGAAAGCCTGGGCCCGCGGGTTGTCTTCGAGCACCCAAAGAAAGGCGGCAGAATTGCCGATCACGGCGTCGACCAATGCTTGCCCCACGCCCAAACCGTGCACGCGACGCAGGGTGTAGATCACCTGCAGTTGCAGCTCGCACGGCCGGTCCTCCTCCGGGGCCTCGCGGGCGAAGGCGATGCCCACCAAGGCACCGCCGGCGTCGTGGGCGAGCATCGGTTTGTATGAGCCCTCCAAGGCTTCCCGCTGCCTCTCGATCCGCGTGTTGATGGTGGCCTCACGGAAGGCGAAGAACTCCTCGGGCAAGAGGTGCCCGTAGCTTTCCCGCCAGGCAGCCACATGCATGCGGGTCAGGGGCTCGGCGTCGTCCACGGTTGCCGGGCGGAGGGTAAATTCCATTCGCTCAGCCTAGCGTCACACCACGCGGGCTATCGCGAAGCCATCCCATCCCTTGGATCCAACCGTTTGGATGGCCGTTGCGTCGAGGCGAGGATCCTTGCCCATCATCTCCAAAGCCCCCACGATGCCCGGAGCGTTCACCTCGTCCATGGAAGGATCCAGGATGGCACCCTCCCAGATGACGTTGTCCATCACGATCACCGTCCCCGGCCGCCCGAGCCGGATGGCCCAGTCCAGGTAGTTGGAATCGTTCTCCTTGTCGGCATCGATGAAGACAAAGTCGAATGGACCGTCCCGCGTGGGATCTTCGGCCAGCGCCGCAAGGGTCTCCAGAGCCGGGCCGATCCGGATGTCCACTTTGTGGCCGATCCCTGCCATGTCAACGTTCGCCCGGGCGATTTCGGCGTGTTTCGGGAGGTATTCGCACGTGACCAGGCGGCCGTCGTCGGGCAGCCCCTGGGCCATCCAGATCGCGCTGAAGCCAGCCAAGGTGCCGATTTCCAGCACGCGCCGCGCCCCGGACAACTGCACCAGCATCTTGAGCAGCTTGCCGGCGTTGGGCGCCACCTCGATAGGCGGCATCCCGGCGTCGAGGGCTGACTGCACCGCATGCTTGAGCGCGGCGTTCGGGCGGACGACGGCGTTGGACAAGTATTCCTCCACGGCCACCCAGCCGGGCTGGGCCTTGTGTTCAAACATGGCCCCAGTCTGGCACCGGGCACGGGCCGGAGGGAAGGACCGGCAGCGGAGACCCTCTCAGCCTTCCGTCTGGCGTTCAATGAAGCCAGCCATTCCCGGGACCGTGAACTGAATCGATCCGTATTCGGGCGCATAGACCACGCCCTTTGTAATGAGTCGCTGCCGAATGACCGCGAGCTTGTTCGTAGATTTCCCCAGCCTCGCGGCAATTTCGCCCGTGGACGAAGGCTGTTCACCGTCAAGAGCCATCGCCCTCAGGTATACCCGTTCAGCAGGAGTGGCACGCTGCCATCGAGCCTCAAAAAAACCATGGTCAAGATCGCTTGTTCCGTACCGGACCGCCACCTGGGCGTCCTCGGCGGGAATGACCTTGTCCGGCGCCTCGTCCCACGCGGAACGCCCATAAATTTGGAGGAAGTAGGGGTATCCGTTGGCCGCGGACAACAATATCGACAATGCTTCGGGTGCCGTCGATGCGCCTAGCCTGCTGATCGGCAGGGCGAGGGCTTCTGCGGCCGCTTCTTCGGTGAGCTGGCCGATGGTCTTGTAGAGAAACAATCTCTCTCCGTAAGTCCTGGCCTCTGATATCTTGCCTGGAAGGTTGGGGAGACCTGCACCGACGATGTAGAAGGGCCATCCCCTCTGCCCGGCGAGATGCTGAACCGACAGAAGGACTGTCAGTAGTTCCTCGTCCAGATCCTGCATTTCATCAATGAATAGGCCGAATCCAGCCCGGGCCTTGCGCATGGCGAGGGATACATCTTCGACCAGCTCTTCAATATCGATGTCGAGATTCCCCGAATCGGCCCTGCCCTGATTCGTGGTCACGGAGGCCGAAACGCCTGTAGCGCCGAGGCTGGCGGAGATGTTGCCAATACTAGCCATCGACTCTTTTAGATAGGCCCAAGCGGGCTTGCCCCGAAGCCGCCGAGCACCAACTTCAAGTTCGCGTGCTAGCTTCGCGCGCGTCGCACCCTTACCGGCTTCCCCTGGCTGGGCTTCGAGCTGGATTACGAGCCAGTCGTTCTGCCGGGCGTGCTCAGCGAAGACATTCAACAGGACCGTCTTACCCACCCCTCGCAGGCCCGAGAGGACCATTCCGCGATCCCCAGTTGTGTTGGACCGCGTCCGAGCGATCAGCAGATCGAATGCCCTAATCTCACTGTCGCGTCCAACGAGTTCCGGGGGTCGCACGCCAGAGCCTGGCGCGAATGGGTTCAATGAAGGATCCATGGAGTGAGTACACGAACTTATGCGAACTTATAACAATACTTGTTATCGCGCATCGCATTTTGTTAGCTTAAGCTCCCGACTCAAGGGCGTTTCAATAGTCATCGGAGGCGATTGCCATCAACAACAAGCAGGCATCAGAGACCCCCGGCTGATCAAAGTCCGAGTGTGGAACCTGCGCGCAGTCGAAGGGCCTATTCCCCGCCGGCGATCGCCTTCTCGAGCCGCTCGACCTTGCCCGTGATCTCCCCCGCATATCCCGGCCGGATATCCGCCTTGATCACCAGGGACACCCGGCTCCCGTACTTGCTCACCGCCTCGGTGGCGCGCTTGACGACGTCGAACACTTCATCCCACTCACCCTCGATGGTGGTGAACATCGAGTCCGTCTGGTTGGGAAGCCCGGATTCGCGGACGATCTTCACGGCCTCGGCAACGGCATCGTGCACCGAGCCATCAACGGATGCGGCGCCAGCAGCGGGCTGGCCGGACGGGGCGACTGAAAAGGCAAGCAACATGAATCCAGTCTTTCACGGGCAAGAATGTCACAAAAGTGATTGGAGCCCCTCCGTTGCTACTGTGAGCAGCATGGACCGGC
This sequence comes from Arthrobacter sp. FW306-1B-G06A, assembly GCF_058781765.1. NCBI lineage: Bacteria > Bacillati > Actinomycetota > Actinomycetes > Micrococcales > Micrococcaceae > Arthrobacter > Arthrobacter sp. FW306-1B-G06A. The sequence goes on from NZ_JBYSXB010000017.1 coordinate 19,115, forward strand.
CCTTGGAACGCAAGCCACTTAGAGCTGATGCTGCGCGCAATGTAGACAAGATCATCACGGCGGCGCGCCAGTGCTTCCGCGAGCTGGGCCCGGAGGTTCCACTCCAGACGATCGCCACCACCGCAGGTGTTGGCCCGGCTACACTGTTCCGCAACTTCGCTGACAAGGAACAACTCGTCCTGGCCGCCCTGTCGCGGCAACTCAGGCTTCATGTCGACCCGGTCGTGGAAGAGTCCCTCGCGGGCATGGATGCCGCCGTCGGGCTCATCAACGTGATCGACGCCGTAGTGCAGGTTGCCAGCGAAGACGCCAACCTGCTGGGCGCCGTCGCCGGCCGCCGCGGACTCCTGGTGGGCATCACGGGCGGCTTGATCGATTCCATGGCTGAACTTCTTAGCCGCGGCCAGGGCCAGGGTTCTTTGCGCCGGGACATTTCCATCGAGGACATGGTGCGCCTTGTTGCCATGCTGATCGGCGCCGTGGACACCATGGAGCCGGGGTCCCGCGCTTGGGAGCGGCCTGTTGCCCTCCTTGAGGACGCCATCCGCACCGAGCGCCCGTCTCGCCCGCTGCCGCAGCAGACCCCCATCCCCGGGATGAATTTCCAGTAACCAGCGCACGACGGCGTTGCGCGCCGCGGCATGGTTGGAACCGCGCGTGGTGGTTCAGCGCCAACCGAGCAGCCGGAGCCCAGCGGCCGCTGCCGACCCGACGATGACCACTACCAGGAACGGGGCACGGAGCCACAGTGCGACGGCACCCGCAGCCAGCGCGCCGAGCCGGGCGTCGAAGGCCAGGGACTGCCCGGACGCCACAGCGTTGACCACGGTCAGGGATGCCAGCAGTCCGATGGTCATGGTGCCGGCCACACGCATCATCCGGGGACTCTGCAGCAGTTTCGCCGGCACGAAATAGCCCGAAAGTTTCGTCAGGTACGCCAGTCCGCAGGCGATGAGGATCCAGACCCAGAGGTTCATTCGGCGTTCCTTTCGCGGCTGGAAGCGTCAGCGCTGGAATGGCCGCGCGGGTAGGGATCGACGTCGGGCTCCATCCCTTCGTCGCTGCGTCCGTGGCTGAACCAGCCGATGGCTCCGGCCACCACGGCGGCCACGAGGATGGGCACCCCAGCCGGAACGAACGGGACCGCAATGATGGTCGCCAGGGCAGCTGCCGCCGCAATCGCCCATGGCTCACGGCCCTTGAGCCGCGGCCAAAGAAGGCCGAGGAACGCTGCCACGGCTGCGCCGTCGAGACCCCACTGCTTGGGGTCGCCCAAGGCATCGCCGGCCAGTGCGCCCACAGCCGTGAAGATGTTCCACAGCACGAAAATGCCGAGTCCGGCTGTCCAGAAGCCGCGGCGTTGTTCGTCGGAATCGCTTTGTCCCGAGGCAGTGGCCGTGGACTCGTCGATGGTGATGTGGGCTTGCGGGTACTTGAGCCAACCGCTGGGACGCAGCAGCGCGTTCATCTGCATCCCGTAGATGCCGTTGCGCAACCCCAGCAGCGCGGCCGCTGTCATGGCCGCAATGCCGGAACCGCCTCCAGCCACGACGCCGATGAAGGCGAACTGCGAGCCGCCGCTGAACATGAGCAGGCTGAACGCCAGGGTCTGCCAGAAACTGAACCCCGAGGCCGAGGCCAATGCCCCGAACGAGATGCCGTAGAGACCCGTTGCAATGCTGATGGAGAGGCCCACCTTCACCGCCGGGGATTCGAGGAGTTTCATGCGCCCCGTTTCGCTCCGGCCAAGCTCCATGCCCACAGGATCAGAGGGATCTGCAAGGGCAGCCGCAGTGTGTGGATCCGCCGAGCGGACACCGAACCTGTAGGCGAGTAGGCGCGGCGGAGCGCGTCCACGTGGCCGGCCAGGAACGCCGTGAACATCAGCGTAGTGCCGCGGGCTGCAGCCCTACGCGTGGCAGGAATGAGGAGTCCGACGGCGGCAACCGCCTCAAGCAGTCCACTCACCGCGATCCATTCCTCCCTGGACATGACCGCCAAGGCGCCGTTGTGCGGTGCGGTTGGTTTGGTCTTGTCCTGGCCGGCTTCAGCGTGCCCGACTGCGTAGTCCTCGCGGCAGAGATAGTCCGGGACCACGGGAGCGAAGAATTTCGGCTGCCGGAAGTGCTTCCTGGCACTGACGAGTAACAGTGCACTCATGGCCGCCGCGGAGATTGTCTGTGTTGTCCGGGCGGACCATGAAAAAGGCATGTATTCATGCAACCACAGCCCTGCCCAGCGCGGTAACCGGAAGGGTTCGGACTGAGTTACGTGTTCAGAGTATTGGACTCAGTTCAGTATGATGTATGTTTCTTTCTAGGCCGTGCCTGACACAGTCCACCGCCACAGTCCACCGCCACAAGAAATTCAACGAGGAGTTCCATGCGCATCGCCCGACTGAAGACCCCTTCCGGCCCCCAGCACGCTGTCCTGCGCGATGGACGCTGGGACCACATCGAGGATCCCTTTGCCGAGGTCCTATCCTTCACCGGAGAATCCAGTTCCGCGGACGACGCCGAGCTCCTCGCCCCGGTCCGGCCTTCCGTGGTGCTCGGAATCGGGCACAACCTGGGCAACAACAACCACGTACTGCCCATCCAGGCCTGGCACAAGTCCGTCCACAGCATCGCCGGACCCGGTGACGACATCGTGGCCGTGCGCAACGCGGGCACGGTGAACGTGGAAGGCGAGTTGGCCGCCGTCATCGGAAAGCGGGCGGAAAAGCTCACTGCCGAGAACGCCTTGAGCCACGTCCTGGGCTACACCGTGGTCAACGACGTCACCAACGTGGATCAAAACCACGTCGACGAAAAGCTCTTCCAGGGCAAGTCCGGCACCAACTACACGCCGCTCGGACCGTGGATCGAAACCGGGATCGAGGACCCGGACAACGTCAGCACCGAGGTAGTAGTCAACGGCGAGGTCAAGGCCCGGTCCGGGTCCTTCAACCTGCCATCCTCCATCACGGATTGCCTCGTCTATGTCACCGAATGGCTGACCTTGGAGCCGGGAGACATCATCATGACCGGAGCTCCGAACACCTTCGTGGCTGTCCAGCCCGGCGACCGGGTGGACATCACACTGGGCGGCATTGGAACCCTCAGCAACACGGTCATCTGACTCGCAGTTGTTGTCGTTTTGGAGCCCCTAAACGACAACAACTGCGAGTTAGTTGGGTGCGCGTGGTGCCTAAAGCTGGGCGAGGACCTGCGCCGGCTTGTTCGTGGTGATCTCGTGGATGCCCAGGCCTTGGCAGAGGGCAACATCGTTCTCCGAGTCAACGGTCCACACCCGGAAGCGGCGGCCTGATTCCAGCCAGCGCTGGACGGTGCGGGCATGCTTGCGGACGTAGTCGATGCCCGGGCCGGCGAGTCCAACCTCGCAGTCGTCGAGGATCCGTTCGCCCTCCTGCTGGGCTGCCTTCATCACGTTGGCCACGGCTCCCCCAGTGATGACTCCCAGGCCCAGTTCATCGCGGACTTCTTCCACCGTGACGTCGTCCACGAGCTGGCAAATGTGCTCCGCGGGAACGAACTGGAGCAGGTGCTTGACCGAATCCGGGCTGAAACTCATGAAGGAAACCTGGATGTTGTCCAGCATGGAGGTCTCCGCGTTCCACCCTTCCCGGCCGAGAAGCTCCAGCACGCGGTCTTCAAGCTTGAGCTGGTACGGGCTGGGGTGCTTGAGTTCAATAGCCAGGCCAATGGTCCTGCCGGCACCACGCAGGATCTCCAGCAACTCCGGGAGCGTCAGGAGCTGGTCCGATTTTGCGCCGTACTGGTCCGGAATCCGGGCGCCCTTCCAGGAAGAGAAATCCAGCTGCCGCAGTTCTTCGAGCGTCTTCTCGGCAACGGGACCGGTACCGTCGGAGGTGCGGTCCAAGTTCGCGTCGTGGAGCAGGACAACGTGCTGGTCCCGCGTCAGGTGGACGTCGCACTCGACGCCGTCGGCGCCGTCGGCGATTGCCTTCAGGTAGGCGGCACGGGTGTGCTCGGCAAATGCTGCACTGGCTCCGCGGTGGGCGTAGACCATGGGCCGCGTATTTTGCTCTGCACTTTGGTCTGGGCGACCGGGCTCGTCATTCGTCATGGGGACACGGTAGCCCACGTCCATGACAGCGACGGGGCTACGCTGGGCACATGCAGGTGAACTCTGAACAAATCCCGGTGACGGACAGCGATAGCGACCTGACGGCGGAGGCCACCCGGAACGCAGGTGCCGGGAACAGCTCCACGGTTGGGTCCGGCGTCGGGCAACGGAACGGCGACGCCGAAAAGGCGGCTGCCCTGCGTCGGATGAAGTCGGTGGCGCTGGCGCTCCTGATTGTGATGGCGGTGGTTTTCACGGCCGCTTTCGCCCTGCAGAGGCAGTATCCGTGGCTGGAATACGTGCGGGCCGCTGCCGAGGGCGGCATGGTGGGAGCGCTGGCCGACTGGTTCGCCGTCACTGCGCTGTTCAAATACCCCATGGGCCTGAAGATCCCGCACACCGCCATCATTCCGCGGCGCAAGGACCAGATCGGCGCTTCGCTCGGGGAATTCGTGGAGACCAACTTCCTGTCCGAGCAGGTGGTTCAGGAGAAGCTCGCGAGCATCGACATCGCCCGGAAAGCCGGCACGTGGCTCGCATCCCCGGGTGGCCCGGAGCGCATCGCCAAGGAAGGTTCGGCACTGATCCGCGGGGCGTTCACCGTGCTGAACGACGACGACGTCCAGGCAGTGATCGAGGGCATGGTCCGCAAGCACCTGCTCACCCCGCCGTGGGGACCGCCCGTAGGCCGGATGGCCGAACGGATCTTTGCCGACGGCCACCACCACAAACTCGTCGATCTGCTGGTTGACCGGGCGGCTGATTGGGTGGAAGCGAACCACTCCACGGTGAACCGGCTCGTGTCCGACCGTTCGCCCCTCTGGGTTCCTTCCTTCGTGGACGACATCGTGGGAGACAGGGTCTACAACGAAATCTCCAAGTTCGTCCGGGCGGTGCAGCAGGATCCCGACCATCAAGTGCGCCAATCGATCGATACATACCTCGGTGATCTTGCCCAGGATCTCCAGCACGATCCGGCAATGATCGCCCGCGCGGAGGCAATCAAAACCCAGGTCCTCGGCGATCCCGAGGTCCGCGAACTTGCCTCCCGCACGTGGGGCACTATCAAGGACGCGCTGCTCACCGCCGTCGACGATCCCGACAGCGAATTGGCACAGCGCTTCAAGAGCGCCGTCCGGGACTTCGGTTCGCGGCTTGTCAACGACGACGAGCTGGCGGGCAAGGTCAATGCCTGGATCGGTGATGCTGCCGGGTACCTCGTCAAAACGTACCGTTCCGATATCGCTGGGGTCATCACGGACACCGTGGCGCGCTGGGATGCCGAGGAAACCTCGCAAAAGATCGAGCTCCAGGTAGGTAAGGACCTGCAATACATCCGCATCAACGGCACCGTAGTGGGGTCGCTGGCCGGGCTCGCGATCTTCACGGTAGCGCACTTGGTGTTCGGCTGACGCAGTCCGGTGGAGGGGACCTTCAGCCGAGGAAATGGATCCGCTGGCCGGGGCGGGCTTGGCCCAACAAGTCCAGATCGGTGCGACGCACCACGGCAATCACAGGGTAGCCACCCGTCACGGGATGATCTGCCAGGAATACTGTGGGAAGGCCCGACGGCGGCACTTGCAGTGCGCCGAGCACCATGCCTTCGCTGGGCAGTTCCTCGAGCCGGGCCTGGGTGAGCGGGCGGCCCACCAGCCGGGCACCGATCCTGTTGGAATCGGGCGACAGGGTCCATTCCTGGCTGACCAAGCGGCGCCAGGAGTCGGGGTCGAACCAGTCCGCCCGGGGGCCGCGATCCACGCGGGCTGTGATGGCGCGCCCCGGATCAGGAGCGCGGCGGATGGCAGGGAGGACATGCGCATTGTTAACGGTCCCCGAACCCGTACCCGAAACCAGGCCATTGCCCGCGGAAACATGCCCGATTCCTAGCTGCTCACCCGATGTCAACGGCGCTGGGCCTTCACCGGAGAGCATGTCCGTGCTGCTTGAACCGAGGAGCTTTGGCGCGTCGATGCCGCCCTGTACCGCCAGGTAATATCGCAGTCCGAACAGAGGGGAACCGAAGTCCAGCACGGCGCCCGGGGCCACCCGGACGGCTTGGTTCAGCGGAATCTCGGCCCCGTTGAGTCTCACGATTCCCTCGGCACCCGCCACCGCGATCGTCGACGCCGTGACGAACCGCAGGCGAAGCCCACCCAGCAATATCTCCAGCCCTGCCGCCTCCGCGGGATTCCCCACCAGCAGGTTGGCAAGGCGAAGCGATTGCCGGTCCAGCGCGCCGGAAGGGCTCAACCCCAAGGAAGCCCAGCCCTGCCTGCCAAGGTCTTCCACCAAGGTGAGGGGGCCGGGGTTCACCACCACTATCCCCATCAGGCCTCCACGAATCGGACCAGGTCACCCGGCCGGATCAGCGCGGGCTCGGCCTTGGACGCGTCCCACAGTGCCGCCGTCGTGGTTCCAATCAGCTGCCACCCGCCCGGAGAGGATCGCGGGTAGACGCCGCTGAACTCGCCCGCGAGGCCAACAGAGCCAGCCGGCACGGCGGTGCGTGGGGTGTTCCGGCGCGGAACGCGGAGCCGCTCATGCGTGGTGACCAGGTATACGAAGCCGGGCGCAAAGCCGGAAAATGCGGCAGTCCACTCCGAGCTCGTGTGAAGCTTGACCACTTCGGCTTCGCTCATGCCGAGGAATTGTGCCGTTTCGGCAAGGTCCGGGCCACGGTAGGAGACCTCGATGGTCACTTCGCGGCCCGAACTGGCGACGTCGTATGCCGGTTCTGCGGACTCCAGCCAGTCGCGGACGTCGGAAGGACGGATCGTTTCGGGATCGAAGGTGACCAGGACAGTGCGGGCGGCGGGCACGACGTCGATGATCCCCTCCGGCATTGAACTGCCAAACGAAGCGCCGGCCCCGGTCAGCCCGCGGTAGTACGCGACGACGGCGGTCAGCTCGGGCAGTTCCACCAAGAAAGCGCTGTCGCCGCAGGGCAAAAGCTCCCGCTCAAGCGAAGGATTCAATCTCCACTCCAGCTTCCTCGAGGCCGGCGCGCACCGCCGCCGCCAGTTCGACAGCACCCGGGGTATCGCCATGGATGCACAACGAATCGGGCTGAACCCGCACCACTGTGCCGTCCACGGCCAGCACCTCGCCCCGCACGGCAAAGCGCACAGCCCGCTCGACTACCGCGCCGGCGTCGTGCACCACCGCGCCTTCCTGCGAGCGCGGCACCAACGTTCCGTCCGGCATGTAGCCGCGGTCCACGAACGCCTCGCGGAACACCGGGTGGCCGGATTCCTCGGCGAGGCGCAGCAGCGCCGAGCCCGGCAGGCCAAGGACGGGTAGCCCGGGATCGTAGGCGTGAATCGCAGCCACTACTGCTTCGGCCTGCTCGACGTCGTTGACGATCCTGTTGTACAGGGCACCGTGGGGTTTGACGTAGTCCACGGAGGCGCCCACCGCGTGGGCCATGCCGTCGAGGGCACCGAGCTGGTAGAGGACGTCGCCGAAGAGCTCATCGAAGGACATGTCCATCGATCGGCGCCCGAAGCCGTGCAGGTCCCGGTAGCCCACGTGGGCGCCCACCCGGACGTCGAGCTCGAAGGCGGCACGGCAGCTGTCCAGCATGGTCACCGGGTCCCCGGCGTGGAAGCCGCAGGCGACGTTGGCGCTGCTGACGATCCGGAACATTGATGCGTCGTTCCCCATGGTCCAGGAGCCGAACGACTCCCCCGAATCAGCGTTGAGATCCACTATTCCCGCCTTCCAGCGCGTTCTGGCGGGCGGCTGGGAGTAGCTCGCCCGGAATGAAGTCCGGCATGGGACCGAATGCTTCCCTCGCCGAGGCCGCTACGGCACGCCCCATGACGCGGTTTCCGACTCCGCCCACCACGGCCCCCACGCCGAAAGGCAGGGCCCGGCCGAGGAAGGCGGCGCCTTGGCGCTTGACGAGCCGCTTGAGGAAGGCGCGCTGGATGGCATCGCGAATGACCCCGAATCCTCCGCCGGGCAGCTTCTTGGTGAGGGTCATGCCCCAGGCCTGGGTGATTCCTTTGCCTCTGCCGAGCGATTGTCCGCTCAGGGCACCCAGCAGGGCCGTGCCTTCCTCGCCGAGCATGATGGCCATGACCATGGTTCGCGCACGGTCCGGATCGGTGAGGCGGATTCCGTGGAGTTCGGCCAAGGAAGCGGCGTACAGTGCGGTTCCTTCCAGGAACCCGATGGTGGCAAGCGCGGAAAGGCCCAGCGAGGCCGCGGTGCCGATGCCGGGCACGACGGCGGTTGCCCCGACGGCGGCTCCCCCGCCGGTGACTGCGGCGAGGTAGTCGCGCTCCAGTTTGGCGGCCAGCTGCGCCGCTGTGGCCTGCGGGTGTTTGCGTTGCAGGCGGCGCAGGTTGGCCAGGACAAGGGGACGTTGGACCTCGACGGCCCGGAGCAGCACGTTGTGGACACCGGGTTTGGCATTGCCGCTGGCGTCGAACATGGCGTTGTGGGCCGTTTCCTGCGCAATCTTTACTGCCTGGTTGGGTCGCTTTGCCATTCTTCACCTCTGCATTCAGCCGTTGAATTCGTTGGGTAGTTCCTTGCCTAGCCTAGGCCACACGCCCCCTCCCCGGCGTAGACTTTAAGGCGTTCGCGGGAACAGTCCAACGAAGGACAGGAAGCATCCGGAATGAACAAGGCACCAGATCCGAACGAAGTCCGCCATCACAGCGACGCCCCTGCCGAAGGGGAAACGGAGGGTTGGGTGTCGCACGATACCGGCCTTCACAGCCAGGAACCTGCCGAAGGGCCGGATACTGACGACGCCCCCGCATAGTAGCGTTGAGGCTGCGAAATCGGGGGGCCGAAAGTGGCTTCGCACGGGGTGCTCGTCTCTCCGGGGGATACTCAACCGGGGCAATTGTTGGCGCGCGTCCTTGAGGAATTGCGCGCTTTGGAGAAGCACGACGCCGCGAGCTTCCGCGCCGTCCGCCGCAGGGTTTCCGCGGAAATCGCCACGATGGACGCGGCCGTCGTCTTCAATCTCGCCGAAGGGCTCGTCCAGGCGGGCTTTGACTGGGAGGGCTGGGAGTTCATCAACGCCCACCAGGCGGCTTTCGCTGAGCTGACGCGGGCCCGGCTTGAACACTTGGGAGAAGGCATCACTACGTGGGGGCAGGCTGATGCTTTTGCGACCGTTTTGGTGGGACCCGCGTGGCGCGAAGGGCTCATCTCGGACGCCGACGTCGACGGCTGGGCGCGGAGCCCGGATCATTGGTGGCGGCGCATAGCGCTTGTCTCCACAACGGTGCTCAACACGAGGTCACGCTGGGGAACGGGAGATACGCAGCGGACGCTCGGCGTCGTCGGCATCTTGATCAACGATCGCGACGACACCGTGGTCAAGGCAGTCAGCTGGGCGTTGCGGTCCTTGGTGCCGTGGGATCCGCGCGCAGTCCGAACCTTCCTGGAAATGCATGAGACTGAGCTTGCCGCCCGGGTGAAGCGCGAGGTGCGGACCAAGTTGGAGACCGGGCTGAAATCGCGGCGGCGCAGCGTTCACAGCACCGATCTTTCCCAATGAAGCGTCCACCGATCTTGGGAGCGAAGGCATGCACGTAGCCTTCATCTGTCTGCCCGCGGCGGGCCATGTGAACCCGACGTTGCCGGTGGTCGCCGAGCTGGTTCGCCGGGGCCACCGGGTCACCTATGCGACGTCGGCGAAGTATGCGAAAGCGGTCGAATCTGCTGGTGCCGTGTTCTTTCCCAGCGGAGAGGATCTGGCGGCCTTCCTCCCGCCACGCGATCGTTCCGCGAGTGGCAGCCCGACGCCGGCAGACGGCGGCGCAGCGCCCGCTAGTGGAGGTCCGTCACCGATGCCGGGGATGTTCGCGGGAATGCCGTCCGGAATGATGTCTGGACTGCTCGATCGGATTCTCAAGGGCGCAAGGGAGGAATTCCCGGCGCTGCTGGCCCGTCTGGCCGAGGACCCGCCGGACGGGGTGGCCTACGACGCAATGACGCTCTCCGGGAAGATGGCTGCCGCGAAGCTGGCCTTGCCCGATATTGCGTTGCTTCCGAGCTATGCCACCAATGAACATTTCTCGATGCGGGATCTCATGCCAGGGCCGCCGCCGCCAGGCATGATCGAGGCCTGGAAACAGGTCAGCCGGCGGATTAATGATTTCGCCGCGGAGCATGGCGTGGGCCATCTGCAATTCATGGGAGGCCCTCCTGCATCGTTGAACATCTCCTTCATCCCGAGGGAATTCCAGCCCTCGGGAGAGACGTTCGATGCCAGGTTCCATTTCGTAGGCCCATGCCTTGGCCTACGGGGCAACGAGGAAGCCTGGCGGCCCCGGGCGAAGGACAGGCCCCTGTTGTTCGTCTCACTGGGCACCACCCCGTTGAATGACCGGCCGGATTTCTTCAGGATGTGCTTGGAAGGATTTGCCGGCACCCCTTGGCAAGTCGCCATGGCAATCGGAGAGCGCGTCGAGGGGTCCGAGCTGGGGGACATCCCGGAGAACTTTGAGGTACGGCCCTTCTTTCCGCAGCTCGAAGTCCTGCCCCACGCCGACGCTTTCCTCTCCCACACCGGGATGAACTCGACCATGGAGGCGCTCTATTTCGGGGTGCCTTTGGTGGCCTTCCCGCTGCAGCCCGAACAAGGGGCCAATGCACGCCGCGTGGAGGACTTGGGGCTCGGGCGGCGGCTCCCCCTGGAGGGGCTCTCCCCCGAACTGATCCGGGACACGGTCCTTGAAGTCAGCGGCGACCCTGTAGTGCGCGGCAAGCTCGAGGCGATGAGTGCGCGGGTGCGATCAGCGGGCGGGGCACCGGCCGCGGCGGACGCGATTGAGGAGTTCCTGGCTGCATCGACTGCTGCGTAAGTGTCGTTTGGATGGGCGCAGCGGCCGGCACTCGGTTGGGGCGAGCCATTCGGATCAACCGCAAAGTTTCGAAACATAGCTTTTAGGGACTCACCAACGTCGCCATCGCAACAGAACGCGCGCCTCAGGGTTCCCTTAGTGAATTCCTCGGTACTGACATAACCGACAGGGGCGGCCCTTGTCTGCGGTCGGCGCGCTGGTAAGGTTCCTTCAGCGGCGCTTCGTGCCAGGCCGCCTAAATGCTTGTGGGGGAACAATGGCAGATGGTTTTTCGAAGCGGCGGTCAGCAAAGATTGCGACGTTGCTGTTGAGTTTGATGGGTTTCTTGTTCGCAGGCAGTGGCGCCGCTCAGGCGGTCGGTGCCATTTTTGGACAGGTTCCGGCCGTGCCGCTGACGACGTCCGCCAGTCTGGGGACTCCAACCCAGCCCGGTGCGTACCGGTCGATGACGCCGACCAGAGCCTTGGACACGAGGACCAGCGCACCGGTTGGGCCCGACTCAACTGTGGAACTGAATGTGGTTGACATGGCAGGTCTGCCGGTGAGCGGCGGCGCCGTGGTCTTCAACCTGACAGTAACGGAACCGGCATCGTTCGGTTTTGTGTCCGCGTATCCCAGCGGCACGAACCGCCCCCTGGCGTCGAACTTGAATTACTCGAAGGGTCAGACGGTGGCGAACCTCGTCACTGTGACGGTCGGGGGCAACGGCAAAGTGACCCTGTTCAACCGATCCGGCGGCACCGTGCAGCTCATCGCGGATATCGAGGGGTATTACCTTCCGGGGGCACCTGTTGTGCCCGGTGCGTTCGGTTCAGTCGCGCCCGCCCGGGTGCTCGACACCCGGAACACCGGGCCGGTCGGCGGGGACTCCGAAGTTTCCTTCAAAGTGGCCGGGACAAATGGTGTTCCCGCAGATGCTGCGGGCGTGGTTTTCAACCTCACCGTCACCGAGACTGATTCGTTCGGCTTCGTTGCGGCTTACCCGTTCGGCGGAGCCCGGCCGACGGCTTCAAGTCTGAACTACTCAAAAGGGCAAACGGTGCCAAACCTGGTCTCCGTTCCCATCGGAGGCGACGGAAAGGTCACCCTTTTCAACCGCTCCTCTGGCAAGGCACAACTGATCGCAGACGTCGCCGGATACTACGCCGCAGGCGTGCCGTCCGGAACTGGAACCTTCGTGCCGGTGACGCCATCGCGGTTTCTGGACACCCGGCTGAGCGCAGCCGTTGGGTCCGACACCGCAGTTTCTTTCCCCGTCTCAGGTGTTCAGGGTATTCCGTCCAAAGTAGCTGCAGTGGTCTTCAACCTGACGGCGACTGAACCGAAGTCCTTCGGATTCGTCACCGCCTACGCCGGTGGGCCAGCCCGCCCCACCGCGTCGAATCTGAACTTTTCAGCAGGACAGACCATCGCAAACCTCGTCACCGTCCCCGTCGGTGCAGACGGTACGGTCACACTGTTCAACCGCTCCGGAGCGAGCACCCAGCTTATTGCGGACGTCGCAGGCTATTTCGTCGCGCCCGAGGCTGCGGGTCCTCCCGTGACGGCAACCATTCCCGTCGGCAGCCAACCGCAGAATATTGCCGTGGACACCGCAACCCACACGGTGTACGTCGCGAACAAACAGGACGACACCGTCTCGGTGATCAATCAGGGCGCCGTGACCGCAACGGTGAATGTCGGCCGCCAGCCTTCCGGGCTGGCTGTGGATCCATCAACGCACAACGTCTATGTGGCCAATAATTGGGGCAACTCAATAACCGTAATCAACGGCACCACGGTGACGGACACAATAGCTGTCGGCATCTCCCCGACTGCCGTTGCCCTTGACCCAGAAACACACACTGTCTATGTGACGAACTCCCAGTCAAACACGCTTTCCGTGATCGACGGCTCGCAGGTTACCGCCACCATCGACGTCGGTCGAGATCCTGAGGGCGTCGCAGTAGATTCTGCCTCACACACGGTTTACGTCACAAGCAATTCGGACGGCACGCTGTCCGTTATCGACGGCAACGCAGTTACACGGACGATGGCCCTGGGGATCGGACTGGTTTGGGTGGCGGTAGACCCCAGTACTCACACGGTCTACGTCGTCAACTGGTCCACCGAGAAGCTGCTAACCATTAAAGGGACCGCGGTAACTCAGACAATCCCCTACAGCATGATGCCGTACGGAATTGCCGTTGACCCATTGACTCACACCATCTATATCCCGCACCTCTATTCAGACATGGTTTCAGTAATCAACGGGGGTACGGTGACGGCCACAATCCCAACGGGCAGCGCACCTGCCGGCTTAGCCGTGGACCCGGGCCTAGGAACCCTTTATGTAGCTAACGCAGTCAGTAATACGGTGTCGGCGATCAGTAACCTATGAGCGCGGCGGCCACGTTCTCAGCACGAGAAGTCCAGTTTGGATTTTGCTCTGCAGGTTCGGCGTCTGTCACGAGCAAGAATCCCAGGGGAACTAGGCAACCAGCTCGCTTGTCACTGGTGTGGGAGTGTCTGCGATCGGGAATACTATTGCCGCCCAGCCGGGGCTGAAGGCAGGTGCGAGTCCGCATCGCCGCCTCGAGCTCGTCGACGGTGGTCTACGGGTGTGGATCAAGGCGCTAACGATCCACACCGGGCTGACTCCTTGGCTCCATTTCCACGTCCGGGCAAGGCGCCTCCATGGCCATCGAAGACGCCATCGCGCTGGGCCGATCGCTCCGGGGCACCTCGCCCGGCGACATCCCCGGTGCCCTCGCCCGCTACGAGAAGGAACGCCGGAACCGGGCGGAATCGGTGGTGGAATGGGGCCGCCGGAAGGCCGCCCCGAAGATCCGCGGCCAGTTCAAGCGCGTCTTTGAAGACCTTGTGCTGAAGGCCGTCTTCCGCTCACTCGCCCGGAAGACGGCCGACAACTTCGACTGGGTCTATCGCCACCACATCGACTGGGATGCGCCGGCGACGGCGCCCGCCGTCCTCAATCGATCCGCTGCTGAGTAAGGTGAGAGTGCCGGTGGGGAGCCACCGATCGCTAGCTGCTTGGCTGCAGTTTGCTCATCTGAGCACCCCTTGGGAGCTGGGCGTGAAAACGTTTTGTACGTTGCTGAACTGATCGTTTGTAAGGATGCCCTGGGTCATGACGGGGTTGAGGATCTGACCCGTGAAGCCCTCTCCGAGACGCACAGCCCCGGAAGTGGAGGGAAGGCGGCTTTGGGTCGAGGTTGCGGCCGTGGTCCAGGTTGAAGTGGTACCTCCCGAGGTCACAGTAATGCGCAACTGTTGATTGACCTTGTCAAAGACCGCAGAAATGAACATCCAGGCGCTCTGGGCCCGCGGCGATTCCTGGACCTGTTCGAGGGCGTTGCCCGTAGTCCAAGTATCCAGTTCGGGCCGGCCATTCGGATCCAACCTCAGTGCCCCGCCCGGGGCTCCGGTGTCGGCGATCTGCGCGATCAATGACTGGACAGTGTTTCCCCCGGGTGCCGGATTGGTGGGGCAGAACCACCCGGAGACGCTGAAGCTCTCCGCCGTATTTACGGCAGGCGACGCTGTCGTCCCGAACTGGCCTGGTGCACCGTTCAGTTGAAGGGCATTCATCTTGGTGCTCCCAGGGTATCCCGCGCTCGGATCTCCCTCGCAAGAACCAGTGGCAATAGGCCTTCCGCCGACTTGGGTAGCAACGGGCACCCAATTCCCTTCGCTCGGTGCGGTGATCGGGAGCACGGCAGTGGGCACGGGCACGGCATTTGCCACACTGAACTGGTAGGTCGTCGGATTGCTAAAGCCGGCGTCGTTGAACGCCCAAACGCTGATAAAAGTGAAGTAATCAACAGACCCCACCGTCGCTGTCGCTTTCCGTCCTTCGGCCGGACAGACCACCACAAATTGCGCGACCCGAGGGGTGTCACAGCCGAGATTGACCGGGAATGACGAAACTGGAGCTCCACTGACCGAGTAAATAAAACCCTTTGCCGGATACGTGCCCTGCTCACTAATGGTGAAATCGTATTGCCCCACACCGACAGTCCCTCCACCATTGACGGTGCCGGTGTTGGTTCCTGGGATGGTCGTGATGGTCGTGGGCGGTGTGATGACCGGCGTCGCCGGCGGCATGAGTTGGCCCATGAAGTAACCCGAAACATCCGCAATCAGATCGGTGGTCCCGGCGGAACGGTTGAACAACGTCACCTTCCCGTCGGCTCCCACCGGCACAGTCACGGAGTTCGCCACGGTCTGACCAACACCGAAGTTCACATTCGACGCATTCGGACGCT
>NZ_JBYSXB010000017.1:34399-95535 GCF_058781765.1 Arthrobacter sp. FW306-1B-G06A
CTCAGTACCGGAAGCAAACGCACTCACGAACCCGAACGACTGCGGCCCCGTCACCGTCAGATTGAACACCACAGCCGAGACATTCGCCGGAATCCCAGAAACACCACCCACCTGGAACGACACAGGCGCATCAGCACCCGCAGGGACACCACCACGCGTATCCAGCATCCGCGAAGGAGCCAACGGCGCAAACGCACCCGGAACAACCGGAGCCCCCGACAGGTAATAGCCCGAGACGTCGGCAATCAGATCGGTGGAACCGGCGGAACGGTTGAACAACGTCACCTTCCCGTCAGCTCCCACCGGCACAGTCACGGAGTTCGCCACGGTCTGACCAACACCGAAGTTCACATTCGACGCATTCGGACGCTCAGTACCGGAAGCAAACGCACTCACGAACCCGAACGACTGCGGCCCCGTCACCGTCAGATTGAACACCACAGCCGAGACATTCGCCGGAATCCCAGAAACACCACCCACCTGGAACGACACAGGCGCATCAGCACCCGCAGGCGAACCGCCGCGCGTATCCAGGGCGCGGAACGGTGAAAGCGATACAAATGTGCCAGGGTCCACCGGTTCCGTTGGACCGCGCATTACAGCAGATGCCGGGGAACTCTCTGGAACGCGAGCATACGCTGGGAGCGCTGAAACCCCGGCGGTGGAGGCGAGCAATCCAAGCAGGACAGCGAAAACAGCCAAGAACTTTAATCCACGCACGCGCAGGAGACCCCCAATTGCCTCGACGGCATGGATCACCGTCATTTTTGCGACAATCTACCAGATGCGAGGTGGGCCACAGAACCCAAACGACCCTGCAGTACTGCGGGCCCCGGCGCCGTCGCACTCGATCAATCCTTTGCTGCGTAACTGTCGTTTTCGGGCCCTAAAACGACAGTTACGCAGCAACCGATCGGGGCCCGCCTAGACCCGCGCGCTCCCAATCACCGGAAGTCCGGCCGTCGGGAAGAGGCTCGGGAAGACCGACGGCGCGGGGACCGGCACTTCGTCGAGGGGCACGGTGACGGTCTCGACGCCGACGACGAGCCGCTCGCCGCGCACGCTGACCTCCAAAGGTGCGGAACCGGCGTCGGACCCTAGCCCAGGAGAACCTGAATCCGGAACCAGCGCAAGGCTGATGGACCCCGCGCGCAGCTCGACAGACAACAGACGCCCGCGGATCTTGAGCCGGAAGGACAGGCTGTCCCACTCGGCCGGCAGCCGCGGATCGAAGTGCGGGACCTGGCCCTGGTCACGCATGCCCGCGAAACCGCACACCAGGGAACTCCAGATGCCGCCGGTGGACGCGATGTGCACGCCGTCAACGGTGTTGTGGTGCGTGTTGTCCAGGTCGATGAACAAGGCCTCGGTGAAGTGCTTGAGCGCGACGTCGGAGTAGCCCACCTCGGCCGCCATGATGCCCTGCACGCAGGCGGACAAGGTGGAGTCGCCGGTGGTGATGGGATCGTAGAAGTCGAACGCGCGCTGCTTTTCCTCGGCCGTGAAGTCCTGCCACTGCAGGAACATCGCCAGTACCGTATCCGCTTGCTTGAGGACCTGGTGCCGGTAGATCACCAGCGGGTGGAAGTTGAGCAGCAGCGGGTACTTCGACTTAGGGGTGTTCCAGTCCCACGGCTCCAGGGTCATGAAGTCGTTGTCCTGGCTGTAGATCTCCATGTCCGGATCGTAGGGAAGGGACATACGCGCGGCGGCCTGCTGCCACACCATCCGCTCGGTGTCGGGGACGTCCGGGTGTTCCAGTGCCGCAGCGGCCCGCAGGTTAAAGCGGGCCATGACGTTGGTGTAGAGGTTGTCGTTGACCACCGCCGTGTATTCATCCGGGCCGGTGACGCCGTGGATGTGGAACAAGCCGTCCTTGCCGAAGAAGCCCAGCGAAGCCCACATGCGGGCCGTCTCGATCAACAGGTCGGCGCCCACTTCGGCGCGGAAGCTCGCGTCGCCGCTGGCCCACTGGTACCGGTTGGCTGCGAAGGAGATGGCGGCGGCGATGTGGAACTGCGCCGTGCCAGCGGCGTAGTACGCGCTGGCCTCGAGCCCGTTGATGGTGCGCCACGGGAACAGTGCACCGTCCACGCTGAGTTCCTTGGCCCGAATCCGGGCGTCGGGAAGCATGGCGTGGCGGGATTCCAGCACTTGGCGCGCGGCGGCCGGGTTGGTATAGGTCAAGTACGGCAGGAGGTACACCTCCTGGTCCCAGAAGTAGTGACCCTCATAGCCGGAGCCGCTGACGCCCTTGGCCGGGATGCCCGCGACGCCGGCCCGCGCGGTGGCCTGGGCGAGCTGGAACAGGCTCCAGCGCACGGCCTGCTGCTGTTCGGGCTGGCCGCCAATGGTGATATCCGCCGTAGACCAGTAATCCCGGTAGTGCGCCGTGCCTTCGGCGAGGAGCGCGTCAAACGGCACGAGGCCCAATTCGGCGTCGGACGCGAGGATCTCGCCCGGGTCTGATTCGCTTGCATCGGCGCTGTTCACGACGTAGCTGACGCTCTTCTCCAAGCGGAACGTCTCGCCTTCATTCACGGCCATGACGTAGCGGACCGTTGACTCGTCCTCCCCCACCACGGTTTCGAAGGGCTGGCCTTCGGCGGATATCCAATGGTCCACGGCCATGCCGATGCGCTGCCGGGATTCAGCGGTTTCCCAAGCCATGCGCAGCGATCCGTCGGAGCCCTGGAGGTGGAGCGGAAGCAACACCCGGCCAGCGTGGCGGCCGGAGCGGCGGGGGTCGTGGGCCGAGTGGTCCTCCACAGGCTGGTCCTGCCGATTGATCACCAAAGACGTGATGTCAGCGGACACCTGGCGGTCTGCGGTGAGGCTCAGCTCGATGCCGAGGGAACCCCTTGAATCGATCCCGACGGCGCGGCGCTCCAGGGTGGTGACAATGGCGCCTGAACGGCACTCCCAGGTAACGGCGCATTCGTACACACCCGTGGCGAAGTCGATGCTGCGGCGGTAATTCTGCACCGCGGACTCTGTGAGGCTCAGCTGCTCGCCGTCGATGACAACGTTGAAGTTGTTGGCATCCGGCACATAGACGATCCTTTGTCCCGTGCGGGCGAAGCCATACGCGTTCTCGGCGTGCTTGATGTCCCACGTTTCGTGGAAACCGTTGATGAACGTGCCGGGGAGTTCGGCGTCCGCCCCGGCCCAATGGGCACCGCGGATGCCCAGGTGGCCGTTGCCGAGGCTGAAGAGGGTTTCGAGCGTACCGGCGTCGCCGGGAACGTGGATGCTCTCCACGAGCTTCCACGGTTCGCAGGGGAAGCGCAGCCGGTCGGAGCTGATGAGTGCCATGGACTGTTGGGTTCCTTCTGTTTCTGGTGAAACGGCTTGGTTAGAGGAGGTCATCGAGGTCGTCGACCACGAACGTTGCGCCGGCGTCGAGCAGGGTCTGGTGGCCGGCTCCCCGGTCCACCCCGATCACGGCGCGGAAGTTCCCGGCACTGCCGGCCTGCACGCCGGACACTGCGTCCTCGACGACGACGCAGCCCTCGGCTGGAACGTCCAGCAGTTCGGCGGCGTAACGGAACGTGGCCGGATCCGGCTTGCCGGGGAGCCCGACGGCGGCCGCCACCTGGCCGTCGACCACCACCGGGAAGTAGCCATCCAGTCCGGCCGCCTTCAGGACGGCGGGCGCGTTGCGGGAAGAGGACACGACGGCGAGCTTGAGTCCCAGCTCCAATGCGGCGTGGATGAAGCGGACGGAGCCCGCGTAGGGCTCGACGCCACGCGAATCCACGATCTCGTTGAAGATCCGGTTCTTGCGGTTGCCCAGGCCCTGCACGCTGGTGTTGGCGGGATCGTCGTCGGTGGGTCCTTCCGGCAACGTGATTCCACGGGAGGTGAGGAAATCACGCACGCCATCGAAGCGCGGCTTGCCGTCGATGTGGTCGAAGTAGTCGCTCTCCTGGTAGCCGTCCGGATGGCCCGTTTCGGCCAGGTAGCCGTCGAAGAGCTCCTGCCAAGCCTGCTCATGCACCACGGCGGTTGGCGTCAGCACGCCGTCGAGGTCGAAAAGGAGCGCGGTGGCGCCCGTCCAGGCGGTCTTCTGGGTGGCTCGGATATCAGTCATGGTGTGGAGTGGTCCGTTCAGCGCTGGCGGCGCGTGGTTTTGCGTTCAATGAGTTTCGTGTCAAGGAAATGATGGGAGGGTTCGTTGGGGGCGTCGGCGTTCTGGAGCCGGTCCACCAGGAGGTTGGCGGCGAAGGCACCCTGGTCCGCCACTGGCTGCGCCACCGTGCTCAGGCCGAGGAACCAGCTCATGGGGTGGTCGTCGATTCCAATCACGGAGACATTCTTTGGTGCGGACAGCCCATGCTCTCGCAAGGCCATCAGTGCCCCGAACGCCGCCTCGTCACAGTGTGCGAAGACCGCGGTGGGAAGGCTTCTGTGGGCAATGAGTTCGTTCATGGCTATACGGCCGCCGTCGATCGTGGAATCCGAATTGATGACCAAGTCCGGATGAACAGTCAGGTGATGGTCCTTCAATGCACGGCTGAATCCCTTGAGCCTGTCGCTGGCCGTCAACACCGAGTTCTCCTGGGTTTCGCGGCCGGAAAGCACCGCCAGATCCCAATGGCCCAGCCCCAGCAGGTGGGAGGTGGCCTGCCAAGCTGCGAGTTCGTCGTCGATCCCTACGTTGTCCCACGGTACGGAAGTCATCCCCACGCTCGCAACTGCAAGGCCGGACGCGGCCAGGAGGGCAACCTCGGATTCGCTCAAATCGACGTTGAGGAGCAGCACGCCATCCACGCGTTGGGACAGTCCAAGGAGGTCGCCAAAGATCTTCCGCTTGACGCTCGACTTGCCGCGCAGGCTGATCAGGACGGTGTCGAAACCGCTGTCTCCGAACACTTCCTCGGCCGCCTCAACGGCCTGGGCGAAGAACCACGCGGTGGCGGTAGGAGTGATGATGGCGATGGAACCGGTATTTCCGCCGGCCAGCCGGGCCGCCGCGGAGGATGCCTTGTAGCCGAGCTTGGCTGCGGCGTCGGCCACTTTGGCTTGTGCTTTTTCGGACACGTTCGGCAGGTTCCGCAGGGCGCGTGAAACGGTGCAGATGGACAAGCCCGAGAGGACGGCAACGTCCTGGATTGTCACGCGGTGAGCCTTAACCATTCAACACGGCCTCAACCCTTTCATCTTCTGGATTTGGCGGCACATCCTTGCACCGCCGAAGAAGAGTGTAAGCGCTTACAATTTTGGCAATCAAGAGTTGTTTTCCGGCATCCCCGAATGTGACGCGGACCTCACTTCAACGAAGGACGTAAAACCGCAGAAACGCGCTCACATCCGCCATTTCCCGGGCCTCGATCCGATGGCCCATGCCGGGGTAGGTTCTCGAGGTGAGAGCCATGTTCTTGTTGAGCCATTCCTCGGTGTGCTCAATGGCATCCCTGAAGATCACGGGATCGGCTTTGTCCCTGCCCCAGAAGAACGGCGGCGGCGAATCGAAGGACTCGCTGAGCGCCAGAAGGTCGTTTTCCAGCACGAATCCGGAGAGGCCCACTGTCGCTTTGAAGCCTTCCGGACGGAGACGCAGAAGCGTGCTGGCCATGGCCATGCCTTGGGAATAGCCCAGGAGGCTCACGCTGCTGTGATTCCGCTTGACGGAGTCGATCCAGGCGAAGACCTTGTTAGTGGCCGTGATGACGTCCGCGAAGTCGTTGGCGAGGAAGTAGTCCAGCAGGAACCAGCCGTAGTGGTCCCCTATCGCCATGGGCCCACGGAGCGCAGCGCAAGTGAATTCTTTGGGGAGCTGCGGAAAGAGATTCACCATTCGCTGCTCGTCCGTGCCGTATCCGTGCATCATCACCAGGAGCGGCGTCCCTGCGCGCTCATTTTCCGGTCTGGACCAGACGACAGTTTCCATGGGCCACAGCTTAGTGGGGGCCGGCGGCCCGTTCGACCGCACGGGCCTCGGTTCAAGGCCGCCTCTAGCGGCTGGCTACTGCCTTGTGATGACCTGTCCGGCCTTGATGACCGTACGTGTGCGACTTTCGTCCCAGAGCACCGACGGTTCATCGACAGGGTTTCCGTCCAGGATGACCAGGTCTCCAAAGGCTCCTTCGGCTATGCGGCCCAGGTCATCGCGACGCAACAGGGCTGCGTTGGTCGATGTCGCAGAGCGGAGCGCATCGTAGACACCCAGTGCTTCGCATTGCAGGCGGAGCCCGGCCAATTGCTCGTCCTCCAGCTCCCCCATGAGGTCGGTACCAAATCCAATTCGGACCCCCGCGTCGCGTGCTAACACGACGGCATTCCGGCCGGCATTCAGCACTTCCCTGTTCTTGGCCGCCCCTATCTCCGTGAGACCGATTTCTTCGCCGCGCCGTGCCATCGCGTCGTAGGTCGCCAAAGTCGGAACCAGGTAGACCTCATTGTCAGCCATCAAGCGGGCAGTTTCGGCGTCCAGCAGATTGCCGTGCTCAATACAGCGCACCCCGTTGAGCACCGAATGACGGATGGCCTCGGGCGAGTAAGCGTGGGCCGTCGCATAACTGCCCCGGCGGGAGGCCTCTTCCGTTACAGTGCGGATTTCGGCCGAGCTGTACTGCGGAACCCTGATGGGGTCGACGGGCGAAATGACTCCGCCGGACGTCATGAGCTTGATGGCCGTGGCTCCGGTGCGGAAGCGGTTGCGCACGGCCCGCAGAAGCTCATCCTCGCCGTCCACCACTTCGCACATGTGGCCGCCATGGAAGCACCCGCCGTCGTCCGCGGCCCGGATGTCACCGTGGCCACCTGTCTGGCTCAGGGCCGGTCCGGTAAAGAAGTACCTCGGACCTGCGTACAAGCCTTCGTCGATGGCATTGGCAAGGCCTATGTCTCCCCCGGCCACGTCACGGACGCTCGTGAAGCCCCGGTTCAAGGCTGCCCCAAGTCGCCGGGCCCCTGCGAGCGCAGAGTAGCTCAACGGCCCCGTTTCGTTCTTGGCGGCAGTCAAGCTGAGCGCGTAGGCATGGAAATGCGCATCGATGAGCCCGGGAATCACGGTACGGCCGTCGGCGTCAACGATTTTTCCGGCCTCTTCCACTTCTCGCCCCACTTCGGTGATCCGGCCCTCGCGGACCGTGATGGAGCCTTCGATCAGGTTCCGGGTCTCGCCATCGAAGATGAGGGCGTTCCGGATGGTCAGTGTTCCCGGCGGCGTAGTGGTCACGTGTGGAGATTCCTTTCCTAGTTAGTGGTGGCAATCGCTTGTTCGAACAGCGGGACAGAGCGCTGGGCGATGTCCACGGCCGCATCCACCGATGTCTGCCCGTAGCTACCCTCAGCGGCAAGGAAGTTCATGGATCCGATGGTCTCACCGTTGCTTACCACTGGAACGTTGACGATGGCGCCGCAACCCAGCGACTCAATGGTCGCGGAGTCGAAGAAGAATGCCCGGACTGCTTCCTTGTCCGCCCCAAGGAACGGCTGCTGGCCCTTGAGGACCTGCTCGAGCCACACCGGGTTGGTGTCCCCGCCCAGGGTCTTCCTTCCGCCCACGGGGTAGACCCCCGGGTGGCTTGTGTAAATGCGCGCCATGCTGGTGCCTGCGTCGGCGACGACGGAAGCGGTGAACAGGATGACGCTGGGCGTTTCCTGTGCGGCGGCATAGACATCGTCAAAGTTTTCGAACTGGGAACTCATGGGAGTCCTTTCTGGTTATAGCCGGGATTGGCGGAACTCGTCTTGTTGTGGATTGAGCGGCGAAGTGTGCTGAGGATGAGATGGACGGACAAGAGCTTGGCTGGGGTGTCGAGGGGGACGCCCAGTTCGCGGGCACGGTTTAGCCGGCTCTGCAGGGTGTTCCGGTGCAGGTCAAGGGAGCTTGCTGCGAGGCTGACGGAGCCGTGGTGGTCGAGGAAGGCCCCTGCAGCCGCAATGACGAGGTCTCTGTCCGGGCTGGCCATGAGCAGCGGCAGCGTCAGTTCGGCCACGAGCAGGACCGAGTCCTCATCGACGAACGTCGCGGCCGCCGCAACGTCGAGGTTGGCGAAGCCTGCCACGGTGCCGGGTCCCGTCGAGAGAGCGGATTCAGCGGCCAAACGGGATTCACGGACGATATTCGGCAGTGCCACGGGTTCCTCGCGCCACCGAGAGAGTCCTGCCCCCAGCCCCAGTTCCTCTAAAGACTTCCCGAGACGGACCCGGATCCGCGCTTCGAGCTGGTCCGCCGACTCTTGGTATCTGACGGGAACAAGGGCGAGCCAGCCACCGTGGACTTCGGCCAGGGGGCTGCGGACTGTGACCT
This sequence comes from Arthrobacter sp. FW306-1B-G06A, assembly GCF_058781765.1. NCBI lineage: Bacteria > Bacillati > Actinomycetota > Actinomycetes > Micrococcales > Micrococcaceae > Arthrobacter > Arthrobacter sp. FW306-1B-G06A. The sequence goes on from NZ_JBYSXB010000017.1 coordinate 42,660, forward strand.
TCCGCCAGAGCAACCGCAGCACCGCTGTGAGCTCCGGGCGATGAGCTTCCAACGACGCCCTGCGGATCCACACGGCCACATATTGCTCCTCCCCACGCCAGCCCAGCTGGGAGAGCAAGTGCCGGTGACGTTCCACGAACGTGGTCCAGGAGGAGCCGGGGTCGTGGTTCAAGCCGACAAGGGCCGCCGTGGGTACTGCACGCGCAGTGTCGAGGACATCTCCCAACAGCCACGCAGCGTTTACCGACGGCGTTGCCACCTCGAGGATCGACCGGACGAGCTGCAGGTTGTGGACTCCGGATCTTGGTACCCTCGCGGTGAGCCTGGACGGGATGGAGCTATTCGAACCGCGAACATCCACGGTGATGATTTCGACTGCCTCCCGGGTGGGCGTTCCCGCGGACGCCAGGCTCACGCCGTCGTACTCCAGCAAGATTTCAATACCGTCCAGCTCCCTGGAGATGGTATTCAGGACAGCTCCCAAGGTCGTGTCCTTCGCGACCGCTCGGGCAAACCGCGCCAGTTCAGCGTCCACCACGGAAAGGGCAGCGCCGATTTCAGCGGCGAGTGCGAGGGCAATGCCTGACGTGTCGCCCTCGGCGGCCAGCAAGGTGATACCCAGCCGCTCGGCGAGGCCGATCACTGCGCTGGAGTAGGTACTTCCAGCGACGACGACGGCGCTGGCCTTCCGCTCCCAGGCGTGCCGCAGAGCTGCGGACACCAGCCAGCCGCCGGAGCCCATCTCCGCTGAAAGGACGATGACGGTGTTGGGCCGCACCCGCTGGATGGCATCGAGCTGGGAGACAAGAACGACGCCATCGATTGCCGCGCTGGACGGAGTGAGATACAGCGGGGTGGTGCCGCGGAGGGAGCCGTGCGCCAGGAGCGCGGCGACATCCAGATGGTTCTCGCTTTTCGACCTACGCATGTTGCCGCCTTGGGTGCTCGATCGGAATACCAAAGGCCTTTGGTTCAGCAAGATCAAGGCCTGCCTCCGAGTACCACTGCGCCGCGGCCTTGATCTTCAGGACGTCAATGACATCGCCCACCCGCACATCGTCGATGTTGACGACCGTGCCGTGCTCGGAGTTGAGCAGCGAGACGATGTCCGGGACGGCAGCTGCGATGGCGCCGTCGACGAGGGCCAGCAAGATTTCGTTCTGGATCTCCAAGCGGATGATCTGCCCGGATCGTTCGTCCACGAGCGTCACGCTGGACGGCAGCGCCGGAAGGCCTAGGTCCGAAGGGCGCGACAGGCCTTCGACGTGACTCACCCGGGCCCGGGCAATCCGGGTGGCACCCAGAAATTCAGCGAGCTGCTGGAACTTGCGTCCAACCGACGTTTCGCCGTCGAGAATCTCCCCGATTCGGATCATCCGGCTGATGGAGCCGTGGACTCCGTGCTCGCGCATTTGGCCCGCTGAGCACGGATACATGGCTGTAGCGGCCCACCCACCCATCTCCGTGACGAGTGCCCGCACCAGGGTTTCGGCCCGCTGCGGGTTCTCAGCCTCCACCACAGCCCGTTCGCCGGTAACTCCCATGAGGGCGATCGGACTGATGGGGACGTGGCCGATGTTCAGCGTTGTTTGGCTGATCAAGGGAAATACACGGCCCATGGGGTCGGAATCAATCACCGGCAGCGAGGACTGCAGCCCGACCATGAGGGGAACAATTCCGTTGATGTTGGCGGCGGCGAGCGAATAGATCGCCCGCACCTGCCGGCCAAGGTTGGCCTCGATGGCACGGATGCACCCGATGAACTCATCACCTACAGGAGGCATATCCGCGATGAGGAGACCCTGAGTGACCATTCCGATCGCAACCACGAGGTCATCGGGGGCCAGCTCGTCAATCGAGATGAGTTCCAACACGCGGTTTTCCATGGCCCTTTCAATCATCTCCGCGTAAACGTAGATGGCTGTCGGGTCGATGGTGCAGGCCAGGAAGTGGGCGCCGGTCCGCAGGTGCCGGACATCCTCCACCGTCAGCAGGGCGCTCATCGAATGACACCCTCTTCCGCCCCGAAGGGTGCCCGTCCTTGTATTTCGGGGGCATCTTCAATCGTGTCCCCGGAGGCTTCACCAGCGGCTTGGACCCTGATCCGCACGATGCCGGGGTTGCCATACGGCATGGCATAGACGTTCGATTCAATGATCCGCGTGAGCCCGGGGCTCGCCCCCAACTGAACGGCTGCCGACTCGGCATCTTCTTCCGCGCGACGCTGCACCAACTGGAGGTCCGCCCGACCGCTAACAGTCTCCAACCTGTCGATCCAGGCGGTCAGGGGCGCGACGGCGGAGCCCACCTGCGCGGCGTCGTGCTCAGCTGCCAGCGTGGGAACCAGCCCGAACGGGAGCGGGGTGTCCTGCCCGCTTCGGAGGTCCGCAACCACCGAGGGGACCGCAGGGCGGACCGGATGGTCGGCCGTGTACGGTTCGACGACGGCGGCGTTGCTGGCGAGGCTCGCCTCGTACCCTTGGCGGATGACGCTTCGCGTAGCAGGGAGACCCCCGCGGATTTGGCCCACGGTGACCCCAGAGTCCGCACAGATGACGACCTCCCCATCCGGGGCGCCGGCCAAGGTAGCCGCGCCGAGGATCTGCATAGCGGGTTCGGGGCGCAACCCGTGAATCGGAATCACTGCCAGCCGCGCGAGCGGCGCGCGGCCGCCGTCGTTCTTGGCGAACCACATCGTGGCGGAGGGAAAATGCCGCCGTCCCGACGCTTCCAGCATCGCGACCAGGTCCTCTCCTGTTTCCATGAGGGCGCTGTTGAGGATGGCTGTGTAGTCACGGTCGCGGAAAACACTGGAATAGAAGTCGCTGGAGATGCTGATGCGCATTTCGCTGTCACTGGACAGGATGGCATCGGCAATGCGCGTTTCGTGATCCTTCGACGCTGTCGACCCCACGGAGGTGATTGCAATGTTCCGTACGTCTCCGGAGAGGATGTCCGGAAGTTCGGCCAGGAAAGCCTCCAAACCTAGCGGAGCGAGGGGGCGTCCTCGCAGGTCGTGGCCTCCGCCGACGTGGACTGTCCGGGCCACCACGGGTACCACGAGTGCCGGCAGCCCAGTCACGTGGAACGCGTCCGCAGGCGGGCGGGGCGAAATCCGGATCGCGATGACCGAGGCTAGTTTCCGCGCAGCGAGGACGCTTCCGGCGTCGGAGGTAATATCCGTTACTTTCGTAATTTCCGCACCAAGCTCGTGGCGAAGCTCTTCGAAGGTGGTGTCGACGGCCTCCGCAAGCGTGCTGCATCGCTCCGCAGCCGCGGCGGCCACCACGCTGTGCCCGTCGAGCACCAAGGTCCGGCAGCTTGTTCCCTGCAACCGCAGCCCTATGCGCATTGTTCGGCCTCCTGTTCAGCCTGCCGCAGTTCCCTCACCGGGTCATGACCATGTTCCATGTATATAGCGTCCCCCGATAGGGCCTAGCCCGTGCGCTTGCGGAAGAACAATCCGTCCGCGGCGACTGCAAGCAGGATGAGGACGCCGGTGACAACCTGCTGGTAGGTGGTGTCCCAGTGGAGCAGGTTGAAGCCGTTGCCGATGACGGTCAGGATCATGACTCCGACGAATGCCCGCCACATAGCACCGTGTCCGCCGAGAATGCTGGTGCCTCCGATGACCACGGCGGCAATGGCCGTGAGTTCGATGCCGATGGCCATGGCTGGCTGGGCTGAGCCTGCGCGCGAAGCAAGAATCATGCCGGCCATCGCGGAGCACAGGCCGCTGATGGCAAAGACGGCGACGTGGATGGAACCGGTGCGGATACCGCTAAGGCGTGCCGCTTCCTTGTTGCCGCCCACGGCGTAAATCCTGCGGCCAAACGTAGTGCGCCAGAGGACGATGCCTAGGACGATCGTCATGGCTACCATGAGCACGGAGCCCGCAGTGAGGCCGAAGAGACTGGGCCAGGTCCACGTCTGGAAGGCGGCAAGTTGCTCGGGCAGCGGCGCGACGATGGCTCCGCCCGTGATCACGATGGCCAGGCCGCGGTAAATGATGCTCACCGCCAGCGTGCCTATGAAGGAATTCACCTTCGTACTGACCACGATCAGGCCGGTGACGGTTCCCAGGGCGGCTCCCACCAACAATGCGCCGACGAATCCCGCGATCACCCCTAAGTGCTGGGTGATCATCACTCCGGCGATGGCGGAGACAGCCAAGTTTGCGGTGGAGGAAAGATCGAAGACACCGCTGACGATGCACAGTGTGGCGGCAGCGGCCAACAGTCCCACGATGGCAGCTTGGTCGAACAGGTTGATGAAATTTCGGCCCGTGAGGAACGTTCCGGTATTGAGGGTCAGTAGCAGCATGATGGCGATCAGTCCGAAGACGATCCCGAAATCCCTGACATTGAGCTTGAATTTCTTCTCGGCCGGCTCGGACACGGCAGCAGTAACTGTGGTCATTTGATTCACCTATTTCAGAAATGCGGAAGCCATGACTTCATCGCGGGAGGCGTTCCGGTCGAATTCAGCAACGATGCGGCCTTGCCTCATGACATGGATACGGTGGGATAGGCCGATGACTTCCTCGAGTTCGGAGCTGACAACGACGACAGCCGTGCCCTTTGCTGCGAGGTCAGCGATCATGCCGTGGATGCGAGCCTTGGCCGCGATGTCGACACCACGCGTGGGTTCGTCCACCAGCAGCACCGCCGGAGGATTGAGCAGCCACTTGGCGAAGAGCGCCTTCTGCTGGTTTCCTCCGGACAAATCGGCAATTAGCGAGCCGCGGCGGGCGCCGCGCAGGTCGACGGAATGGCTGATTTCGGATACGGCTGCCTTTTCCCGGGCTACCCTGACGAAACCGCCCAGTGATCGGCCCGACAAGGTGGAAAGAGCGATGTTTTCGTCCACCGGCCGGCACATGACTAGGCCCTGTTCTTTCCGCGACTCGGGGACGAGGGCCATTCCGGCTTTGATGGCTTGCCGGATGGAGTTGGCACGGAGGCGTCGGCCGTTGATCTGGACATATCCACTGGTGGTTCGATCAGCACCGAACATGGCGAGCAGGGTCTCGCTGCGGCCACTGCCCACCAGGCCAGCGATACCCAGGATTTCGCCTTGGCGGACCGTGAAGGAGACGTCTTTCACTTTTGAGCTGTTCAGTCCCGCCACTTGGACCACCGTTTTTGCTTCCGGGGGTACCGGCTGAACCTCCGGAATGAGGAAATCGACCTCCCTGCCGACCATCAGGCCGACGAGCGACTCGGGCGTGTGCCCCGAGGCGTCCTCAGTGGTGATGTGCTGTCCGTCGCGGAGAATGGTCACTCGGTCCACTAAACCCAGGACTTCCTCCAGATAGTGCGATACGAGGATGACGGTGGTGCCTAAACGCGCGAGGCTCCTGATCACCTTCAACAGCTTTGCTTTCTCGGCCTCGTTCAGGACCGCCGTCGGCTCGTCCATGCACAGCACCTTGGCGCCACGGGCGAGGGCTTTCAGGATTTCGACCTGCTGCTGCTGACCGATCGGGAGGTCCCCCGCCATCGCCCGGGGGTCAAGCTCAAAGCCGGTCTCGGCCAGGAGGCGCTCCAAGTGATCGGCGTCCCGCCGCGAACGGAGCAGGCTTCCTGTGTTGGCCCATCGGCCCAGGAAGACGTTCTCCAGCACTGAAAGGCCAGGAACGAGTGCCAGCTCTTGGGATATAAGGGATATTCCTTGTGCGATGGCGTCCCTGGGCTCGGCGATCTTCACCTCCCGGTCATCAAGCTTGACGACGCCGAAATCTGCCGCGATGGCGCCGCCGAGGATCTTCAGCAGCGTGCTCTTGCCAGCACCGTTTTCCCCCATGATGCCGTGGATTTCCCCCGGAGCCACCGACAACGTGATATCGCGGAGCACAGTGCTGGCACCGTACCGCTTTCCGATTCCGGAGACGGTGATTTCCGGAGCGGCACTCCGATTGACTCGCTCTGGTGTATCCAACTGTTGTATAGCCATTTTGACCTCGGGAGATGGAATGGACGTTTGGCCGGTCCTGCCGGGACCGGGGCGGGGGCTCCTGCCCTGCCGGGATTTCAGCCCCGGCAAGACAGGACCACGAGGGTGATAAGTCGGCTAGTCAGAGTACTTCGAGACGTAGTTCACGGCGTCGAGGGCTTCCTTGGTGCCCTTGGCCTTGTTGGGAGCCAAGCTCGCCTCGTCCACTGCCGTCTCCACCTGCTGTCCCCGGGCCTTGGCAAGGCCGAGTTCCGTGGCCTTGGCGCCGTTCGCCACCACGTCGCTGACGTAGATGGAGAACCATTTACCGGATCGGACGGCCTCGACATTCGAAGTAGATGCACCGTTGCCAATGAACTTGATGTTGCTATTGCCAGCCGCAGCGGCCGCACCCGTGATCGCCTGGGATGCACCGATGACGACATCGACGTCCGGGTTGGCCTGGGAAACGTTCTGGAACGCCTGCCGGCCGCTGTCTTGGGTGTATCCGCCTTCGACACTGGCCACCAGCTTGATCTTCGGATCAGTGGCCAGCTCAGCTTTCACTGCTTCGGTCCGGGCGTTATCCAGCGGCAGGGACTTGAATCCCTCGAGGTAGGCCACCTTGCAGGTGTCTTTGGAGACTTTGGCGCAGGCATCCTTGCCCATTTGGCCGAGCATCTTGCCGTTGCTGGTGGGAAGGTCAACGATGCTGATCGCACCGGGGACCTGGGGCTGGATAGTGTCGAACTTCGGACCGATAACGGAGAACTCGACCACCACCGTTATGCCAGCTTGGACGGCCTGCTGCAGTGGCGCAATGAGGGCCTGGTTGTCGTTCGCCTGGATAACGATCACCTCGAACTGTTTTGAGGTGACCGCGTCCTGGATCTGCTGGACCTGGGTCTGGGCGTTGAAGTTGGGGTCCACGAACGTAGCGCTGGCGTTGTTGGCCTTGGCCGCCTGCTGGACGCCGAGGAAGGTTCCTTGGGCGAAGCCGTTCGACTTGGCGAAGCCGAAGAATCCGACGTTGAGGGGTTTGCCGGCGTCCGCCGTCGAAGCTGGTCCCGCGGCCGCTTGCGTGGGTGGGGTGCAGGCTGACGTCAGGAGCGCTAGCCCGATGAGCGCCGCGGCTGTGGCTGATTTCTTTATGTTTTTCATTGGGTGTCCTTCTGTGGGCGGGGCTTAGTATCCGTAGTGGGTCTTGGCGAAGTCCTCGGTGATGAAGCCGTTGACGATGTCGTAGGTGATCTCGTCCCGGGAGCGCTGGGAGACGTCCCCGAAGCCGCCGCCGCCGCCGACTGCGAGCCGGACGATGTCGCCGGCCTTGACCTTGCGGGCGTTGGCTTTCAGAGTGCGGACCTCATCGCTGCGACCTGGGTTGAACACAACCTCGGGCCCTTGGGCGTCTGAGCCGCCGAACAGTCCCCAGGCCGGGGTCTTGGACCTTTCGAACCAGAGCCCCACGACGCAGTCGGCCAGGAACTCGTATTCACGGATGACTCCGTTTCCGCCGCGCCACTGGCCGGGGCCGCCGGAGTTGGGTCGGATGGAGTATTCGTTGATGCGGAATGGGTAGCGGGTCTCCATCATTTCGATGGGCAGGTCCTTGAGGGAGCCGTTGACGTTGTTGATCATCGCGGACTCGCCGTCGGTGCCTTGCCAGGCTCCCCAACCGCCCAGTGTGGCCTCCATGGTCACGAAGTTCCGGCCGAAGCGAGGATCGAAACCGGCTGCAGTGATGATCATCGAGTCGCCGTGGCTGGCGCTGGCAACCCGCTCGGGCATGGCCGGTGCCATGGCCTTGGAAACCAGGTCGATCAGTAGTCCGAGGTGGGAGAAGTACCACTGGCACGGGGCTGGCGCCACCGCGCCGAGAACTGAACCTGAACGCACCTGGGTGGTCAACGGCCGGAAAGACCCGCCGTTCGAGTTGGAGTCCGGGCTGACAAGGAGCTTGTAGCCGACCCGCAGTGCGGAGACTGCCTGGGCGGCGCCACAGTTGACGGGCCCCATGGTCTGGTCAGCCGATCCGGTTACGTCGAAATCAACGGTGTCGCCAGAGACTGTGATCTTTAGCCTGATCGGAATCGGGGTGTCCAGGTTGATGCCGTCGTTGTCCAGGACGCCTTCGGCTTCGTAGACGCCGTCGGGAATGTTGCGGACGGTCTCGCGCTCGATTTCCTCCGTCTGACGGAAGATCTCATCCCGGGCAGCGTCCAGTTGGTCCATCCCGTAACGGCCCACGAGCTCCTTCATCCGGGTGGTGCCCATCCGAAGGGCGGCGATCATCGCGTGCATGTCACCGATTGTCTGGTAGGGGAAGCGGACATTGGTTCGGATCAGATCCACGACGGAGGTTTCAATGCCTGCCTCGATCAGTTTGACCGGGCCCATCCGGAAGCCCTCCTGGAAGATGTCCGTCGCATCCATGGAACCGCCGACGTCCTTGGAGCCCATGTCCATCCAGTGCGCACGGGTGGCTGCGAAGCCGACCACAGCGCCATCGTCGAAGATCGGGGCAAAAATGGTGACGTCGTTCAGGTGGGTTCCGCCAAGATAGGAATCGTTGAGGATCCAGACGTCCCCTTCCTTCCAGACGTCGCGGCCGTACAGTTCTTCCACCGCGATGGAACAGGTTTCCAGGTTGCCCAAGAACAGTGGCAGCCCAGCGGACTGTCCGAGCACGCGGTGCTCGGTGTCCAGGAGCGCCACGACGCAGTCCCCTCCTTCGTAAAGGATGGGTGAGTAGGCGGAGCGGATGAGGGTGGCGTTCATGTCGTCCGCGGCGCTGGTGAGCGCGTTGCGGATGATCTCCACGGTGACTGGATCCAGGGTCTTGACTGCAGTGATTGTCATTGTTGGTACCTCAGTTTCCTTCGACGTCTTGAGTGCGGATGATCAGTGAGCCGAATTCGTCGACGATGACGTCGAAGCCGGGGGGCACCACGGTTGTGGCGGTCTGTTCCACGATGATGGCGGGGCCTTCGAAGGCATGGCCGGCGGCCAAGTCGTCACGGCGGACCACGGTGGTCTGGTGTTCGATGTGCTCAAACACCACCGGGCGGATTTCATGCTTGAACTCAGCGCTCTGTGCGGTGGCGAAACGTGGCGCATCAAGACGGCCCAGGTCGCCGACGGCCTGCGTCCGTAGCGCCACGATTTCGATGGGCGCCCCAAGGTTGGAATGCCCATAGCGCTCGTGGTACATCGCTGAGAAACGCGAGGCCAACGCGGCAACGAAGTCGGTGGATTCCGGTTCGTCAGCGGAGGCGAGCGGAACGTTCAGGGAGAATTCCTGCGATTGGTAGCGGACATCCACTGATGCATTGGTGAGGCGGCTGTCCTCCGGCACGCCCTCGGAGGCCAGGGAGCTCAGGCCCTCAGACTCCATCGACCGCAGCACGCCGGCCATGTGGGCCACGTCGATATCCTCGTCGAGGTAGAAATACGGCTCCGAGAAGTCCTTGCGGATGTTGGTCTGCAGCATGCCCCAGGCCGAGAACGCTCCGGGGAACCGGGGGACGACTGTTTCCGGGATGCCCAGTTCCTTGGCGAGGAAGACTGCGTGCATGGGACCAGCACCCCCGAATGCCACGAGCGCGAAGTCCCGGGGTTCGATCCCGCGGGAGATCGTGATGGTCCGGATCGCCTGGGCCATCTGGGAGTTGGCGACGTCGCAGATCCCTTCGGCCATGGCAATGGGGTCCAGACCGAGCCGGTCGCCAACCGTTTTCAGGGCGGCGATCGCCGCTTCCCGGTCCAAGGACACCTGTCCGCCTGCGAACCAGTCAGGGTCCACGCGCCCCAGCACCAGGTTGGCGTCGGTGACGGTAGGTTCCGTGCCTCCACGTCCGTAGCAGGCAGGTCCGGGAGTGGCTCCCGCGGAACGCGGGCCGACCCTGAGGCCACCGGCTTCGAGCCAGGCGACCGAGCCGCCGCCAGCGCCCACGGTGTGAATATTGACCACGCTCATGAGCATTGGAAGGCCTTCAAGATGTGCCTCCGTGGAGACGTCGGGCTTGCCGTCGACTACCAATGAGACATCGAAGGACGTTCCGCCCATGTCGACGCCGATCAGGTTGCGGTTTCCCGAAACGCCGGCCAGTTCGACGTCGCCCATGGCGCCCCCGACCGGGCCCGAGAGAAGGGTCTGGAGCGGGCGCTTCCGTGCGGACTCAGCGGTGAGCACCCCGCCGGAGGACTGCATGATGTGCAGCGGGGCTTCCACACCGCGGTCCCCGAGCTTCTTTTCGAGGTCCAGGAGGTAGTTGCGGACCACTGGTCCGGTGTAGGCCTCGACGACGGCGGATGAGGTGCGCTCGTATTCGCGCCATTCCTTCGCGGCCTCGTGGGAAAGCGAAACGGTGAAATCTTCGCCTAGTTCTTCGAGCAGGATTTCCCGGGCCCGAAGTTCGTGAGCGGGGTTCTTGTAGCTGAACAGGAATGCGACGGCGACTGCGCCATAACCTTCGGCCACTGCCCGACGGCCTGCCTGACGGACGGCAACTTCGTCCAATGGCCTGATCTCGAGGCCTTGCCCATCCAGGCGCCCTCCCACACCGATGACATCCTTGCGCTCGAGCAGCGGGGAAGGCTTGCGGTACTGGGCGTTGTAGAGCTCAAGGCGCGGGCCGCGGGCAATGTGATAAGTGTCTTCGACTCCGGCGGTGGCCAGCAGCAGCACCGGTACGCCGCGACGCTCAAGGAAGGCATTCAATCCCTGGGTGGTGCCGTGGACCAGGAACTCGATGTCGGACAGGTCGTCGACAATGGACTCGAGGCCGGCGATGACGCCCGCGCTCAGATTCCCCGGCGTAGTGGATGATTTGGTGGCCGTATAGGTTCCGGCGTGCTGATCGTAAGCGACAATGTCGGTAAACGTTCCACCGATGTCCATGGACACCCTGTAGTTCGGCATGTATGTCTCCTCATGGTTCTGAATGGGAACTCGATGTGTGAGACATCACGCTACGGACCCGGCTTTTCCGGACGTGGGCAAACTGCACGATGCTGCATCTACCCCGAGGGCGAACTGCCTAACGACCATCGAAATCCGACTATCGCCGCAGTTCAGAGCCACAATTCTGAGACGTGCTGCGAGCCTAAGAGAAAACACCCTGAATCTCTTGACGTGACGGAGAGCGCAATTCGGCATCTCTCCGCCGGCCGTCGCTCCCGGGCGTAGACTCTGTTGCGCCGGCGCCCGGACGCCGACCACGTGAAAAGGAGATGGACATGGCAGGCAACTTCATTGCGAGTTCAACCATCACGATCCATGCAAGCGCCGATCGGGTGTGGTCGGTACTCACCGATCCCCAGGCCATCAAGGAGTTCATGTTCGGGACCGAGGTGGTCACCGACTGGACGGTTGGCGGACCTATTGTTTGGCGCGGGGTCTGGAAGGGCAAAGACTATGAGGACAAGGGTGTCATCCTTGAGTTCGAGCCAGGGAAGCGGCTGGTAAACACCCATTTCAGTCCGTTGTCCGGCCAAGAAGACACTCCCGGGAACTACCACACGCTGACGTGGACTTTGGAGCCGGAAGGCGGGATGACCAAGCTGACCTTGGCGCAGGACAACAACGCCAGCGCGGAAGAAGCGTCGCATTCGAAGGGCATGTGGGACAGCCTCGTGGAGAGCGTCAAAAATATCGCGGAGCGCAGCTAGCGGGGCCCTCTATGCGTCGAAGTGTGAGACGGGCGTTTCGTTCGTCAAGGACTGGAGAAGGGATTCCGCAACGTCCCTCAGTTTCTGGTTCCTGCCGTTCGAGGCCTTACTTAGAATCCTGAAGGCCTCCTCCTGGCTGCACCTGTTCTGGCCCATGATGACGCCGGTTGCCAGATCGATGGCGGTCCGGGAACGCATGGCCTGCTCGAGGTCCTCTGCGCGTTGCTGCCTGGCACCGATTCGGACCGCCAGCCGCAGAGCCTTTTCTGCCTGGCTCGCGAATTGCTCGCAACTGCGGATGGAGGCCTCGTCGAAGGCATCGGAGTGCGGAGCGAAAAGGTTGATCGCCGCCGTCGCGCCCTCTTCCAGGCGCAAGGGGACGCAGAGCACCGCCAAGTGCCCGCGCTCTGCGATCGTGGAACAGTATTCAGGCCACCGGGAGTCCGTCGACGTATCCCGGACGAGCACGGACTTCCCGGTTCTCATCGCCTCGAGGCATGGCCCGTCTCCATAGGCTTGCTGCACTTCGTCAATAAGGCGCGCTTCGTGGCTGCTCCCCGCGACCGTCATCGATCGGCGGCGCCGGCTCAACGTGACCCCGCACAGGACGTCCTGGCCGCGCGCAGCGGACACCGACGAGGCCGTGAACACCGCAAGGTCTTCGAGGAAGCCGCTGACGTCTTCACTGTCGATGACCAAATCCTGGAGTTGTCCCACTACCGAGGCATTCAGGCCCATTTCGTCCATGGCTCAGTCTACGAGCAGCAGGGCGGCAATGGCAGAAAAAGGCGCACGATGCAGCGTCCACCAACTGGACAAACGTTCCGCCGGTCTTGCGCGCCGGGGGTACAGAGTGCACAATTCTTCTACAGTCCGTGCAGAACTCCGGACAGGGGCCGAGCCTTCGGCCTGTTTTCGCTCAAGCAGCCGGGCGCCATGTCACTCAATGTGAAGGTGCTGCCTGATGAGCAAATGCCTGTTACCGGCGCGGAGCTAGTCGATGTCGACCGTCTCCGAATCCGCCGTCCCCCACGAACCACATCAGCCTGGGGCTGCCCCCCTTTGGTGTGCCCGTTGCGGAACGGACAGGCACCTGATCATCGAGTCCATCCAGGCCCGGTCTCCAAGGTCTTCCCAACAGCTTGCCGTGTTCTACACGTGCACTTCCTGCGGGTTTTCCTATAGCCACGCGGCCACCGTCCAGCAGGCGGGGGCCATCCTGAATCGTCGGGGGATTCAGGATGGCCTCCTGGAGTTCGGAAGCCACTATTTCCATTGCAGCGAACCACTCCGTGAGGTGAAAACCGCGCTGCGAAGCTTCAGGGCACCGCAGACGGGCGTGCCCCGATCGCGCAGCTCTCCCCCGGAAGCCCGGCTCCACACCAAGGTCTTGAGATGCAGTTGCGGGTTCGAGCTGGAAATACCTGCTTAGCCAACAATGTGCAGCATTACCCGAAGGAAACACCATGAAGCTTGAAAGTACACAGCAGCGCCGGCCCGAAGGCGACTCCGGGCAAGATTCCGATCGACTGGACCAAAAGAGGAACAAGAACCGGCACGAACCGGATTCCCCTACCCAGTCCCGCTTGCCCGATCCCCCAGACCCGGACAACCTCCCCATCGACTACCCGGGCCTAGGGGAGATCGAGTGGCCATAGGGCGGCCTCCGGTCCGGCGTTAGCACCCAAACCACACCTCAACAAACCCAAACCAAAGCAAAGATCTTTGTTTATGTTGTTTTCTGTTGACAGACCAACATGAACAAAGATAGAGTCAAGCAATTCCACATCATGTGATGACTGTCACTGGTGTACTTACAGCTTGTACGCAATGGAGGGTATGTGTTCGCCGAGGAGCGCCAACAGCTGATCTCCGAGCTCGTCGCCGAGCGTGGGCGGGTCAGCGTCACGGACCTTGCAGACCGATTCAGCATCACCACAGAGACGGTCCGCCGTGACCTCGCTGCCCTCGAATCCGCCGGCAACCTTCGCCGCGTCCACGGCGGGGCCGTCCCGTCGGACCGCCTCAGCACCCGCGAGGAAAGCGTGGTTGAGCGGGCCATCCAGCGCCAGCCGGAAAAGGTCCGCATCGCCGAGGCCGCCCTTGCCCTCATCCCCGAGAACGGAGCCGGCAGCATCCTGATCGATGCCGGCTCCACCACGGAAGCACTCGCCCGTTTACTCGACCAGCGGACCGCCCAGCGCACGGCGTCCCTCAACGGGACCGCCCCGCGTGAAGAACTGGTGGTTATCACCCACGCCATCCCCATTGCCGGACGGCTTTCCGGCAACCCGCACATCGCACTCCAGATCCTGGGCGGCCGCGTCCGCGGTCTCACCCAGGCCGCCGTCGGCCAGTCCACGGTCGAGGCCGCTTCCCGGCTCCGCCCGGACATCGCTTTCGTCGGCGCCAACGGTATCCACGCCACGTTCGGGCTCAGCACCCCTGACCCCGAAGAAGCCGCCGTCAAGGCCGCCTTCGTCACGTCCGCACGGCGCGTCGTCGTCCTCGCGGACTCCTCCAAACTGGACGCGGAAACCCTCGTCCAGTTCGCCGCCCTAAAAGATGTGGACACCGTGATTACTGACCACGAACCCTCTGAAGAGCTCTCTGCCGCTTTGGCTGAGGCCGGCGTCGACGTGGTGATCGCATGATCGTCACCCTGACCGCCAACCCGAGCTTGGACCGCACCGTGGAGCTCCCGGCCCCCTTGGCCCGCGGCGAGGTTCAACGCGCCGTCGCCGTCCACCAGCACTCCGGCGGCAAGGGCGTCAATGTCTCCCGGGCGCTTGTCGCCTCGGGCCTGGACACCGTTGCTGTCTTGCCGGGCGGGGATTCCGATCCCGTCCTCGCCGGACTGCTCGACGACGGCGTCCCCTACGCGGCGCTTCCCATCAGCGCGCCGCTGCGGAGCAATGTGACGCTCACCGAACCGGACGGCGTCACCACCAAGATCAACGAACCCGGCCCGGAGTTGAGCCTGGACGAGCAGGAAGCCCTGATCGGGCTGCTGCTGGACCGCTCCCGTGGCGCCAGCTGGGTGGTACTCGCCGGATCGCTCCCACCAGGAGTTCCGGCGGATTTCTACGCCACGGTCGCCCGCAGGCTCCGTTCAACGCACGACGGCGACGCCCCGCTTATCGCAATCGATTCCTCCGGCGCCCCGCTGGCAGCCGCCATCAGCGGCGATTCCAACGGCATCAGCGGCAAGCCCGATCTCCTGAAGCCCAACGCGGAAGAACTGGCCGAACTGGCCGCCGCAGCAGGCCTCACAGACGTCCACACGGCTGACGAACTGGAAGCGGACCCGGGCCTTGCCGCCAGGGCCGCTGCCGCCGTCGTCGGCAGCGGCGTGGGTGCAGTACTCGCAACACTCGGTTCCAAGGGCGCCGTCCTGGTAACCGCCGACGGCGCGTGGTTCGCCACGCATCCGCCGATCCAAGCCGTCAGCACAGTTGGTGCCGGCGATTCATCCCTTGCTGGCTATCTGCTGGCCGCCACCAACGGCGGAACCTCGCAGGACTGCCTCCGTCAGGCTGTGGCACATGGTGCCGCCGCTGCTTCGCTGCCGGGCTCCACTGTCCCGGCGGTCCACCAAACAACTCCCGACGCCGTTACCATCACGGCCCTTCAGAAGGACTAACAGTGACCCAGCTCATCACCCCCCAACTGGTCGCCCTCGACCAGAACCTCGGCGATTCCCCCGCCGATGTCATCCGCTTCCTGGCAGGCAAAGTTGCCGCAGCCGGGCGCGCCTCCGAGGTGGAAGGGCTCTTCGCGGACGCCTTCGCCCGCGAGCAAAAGACTGCCACGGGCGTACCCGGCGGCATCGCCATCCCGCACTGCCGCTCAATCGCAGTAACCGAGCCCGCCCTTGCGATGGCCCGCCTCTCGAACAAGGTGGACTTCGGTGCCAAGGATGGCCCCGCGGACATCATCTTCTTCATCGCTGCTCCGGAAGGAGCGGACCAGGAGCACCTGAAGTTGCTCTCCAAGCTGGCCCGTTCCCTCATCAAGAAGGACTTCACTGCGGCCCTGCGTGCGGCTGCCACCGAGCAGGACATCGTCGATCTGGTTGACGGCGCACTAGCAGACAAGCCGGCTGCCCATGCGGCAGGGTCGGCGGCACCGGCCACCGAGGCCGCCCCGGCTTCGGCGAGTGCCGCTTCTGCCGCGGCCCCGAAGCGCATCGTCGCCGTCACGGCCTGCCCCACTGGCATCGCCCACACCTACATGGCAGCCGATTCCCTCGTGGCCGCTGCCAAGGAAGCGGGCGTCGACCTGCAGGTTGAAACCCAGGGCTCGGGCGGATTCACCGCGTTGGACCCGGCTGTGATTGCCGCCGCCGACGCCGTGATCTTCGCGGTCGACGTCGATGTCCGCGGCAAGGAACGCTTCGCGGGCAAGCCCGTCATCAACGCTCCCGTGAAGCGCGGCATTGACGAGCCGGCCAAGATGGTGCAAGAAGCCCTCGCCGCCGCATCCGACCCACATGCACACCGCGTCCCGCATTTCGGTGCCGAAGAGAGCGCCGAACAGGCATCCGCAGCTGCAAGCGAGCACCTCGGCACCAAGGTCAAGAAAGTCCTGCTGACCGGCGTCAGCTACATGATCCCGTTCGTCGCCGGTGGCGGCCTGCTGATAGCCCTCGGCTTCCTGTTGGGCAGCTACGAAATCGCCGGAGTTGCGGACAAGATCCTTGCCGCGAACACCCTCGTCAACCTGCCCACCGATTACCCGGTCCATGCATGGGGTCCGTTCGGCGCCTACCTCGGAGCCGTGCTGTTCAAGATCGGCGCGTTGTCCCTCGGCTTCCTCGTCCCTGCCCTGGCTGGCTACATCGCCTACGGCATCGCGGACCGGCCTGGTATCGCCCCGGGCTTCGTCTCCGGTGCTGTCGCCGGCTACATGGGCGCCGGCTTCCTCGGTGGCCTGGTAGGTGGCCTGCTCGCTGGCCTCACGGCACACTGGATCGGCACGTTCTCCGTTCCACGCTGGTTGCGCGGCCTCATGCCCGTGGTCATCATCCCGCTCGTCGCCTCGATCGTCGCTTCGGGCGCCATGTTCCTCTTCCTCGGCGGCCCGATCGCGGCCATCTCCAAGGGCCTCAGCACCTGGCTTTCCGGGATGACCGGTACTTCGGCGATCGTGCTTGGCATCATCCTAGGCCTCATGATGTGCTTCGACCTCGGCGGTCCGGTCAACAAGGTTGCCTACTCCTTCGCCGTAGCCGGCCTCGGCGCCGGCAGCCTCGCCAACCCGGCCCCGCTCCAGATCATGGCCGCTGTTATGGCAGCCGGTATGGTTCCGCCGCTCGCCATGGCATTGGCAACCGTGCTCAACAAGAAGGGATTCAGCCTCGCCGAGCGCGAGAATGGCAAGGCCGCCTGGCTGCTGGGGGCTTCCTTCATCTCTGAAGGCGCCATCCCGTTCGCCGCTGCCGACCCGCTCCGCGTGATCCCCGCAAGCATGGTGGGTGGCGCCGTGACCGGTGCGCTGAGCATGGCCTTCGGAGTTACCTCCCAGGCACCCCACGGTGGCATCTTCGTCTTCTTCGCTATCGGCAACGTGTTCATGTTCATCGCATCGATCGCGGTCGGCGTAGTCATCACCGCCCTGGTCCTGCTCGCACTCAAGCGTTGGGCAGTCCGGAAGCCGGTAGAGGCCGAGCAGGCTCCTGTTCCGGTCGCAGCCTGAACAACCCGCCAATAAGCGAAGTAGAGGACTAATCCATGCAGACCTTTTCAGGTGTAGGCGTTGCCCCGGGGCGTGTTCTGGGGCCGGTTCGGCAGATGCCGAAGCCGGTGCAAGAGCCCCGTGAGAACGTCAATATTCCTGCGGACGTTACCGTCGAATCGCAGGGCCAGCGCATCAAGGATGCCGCCAAGGCCGTGCAGGCGGAACTCCGTGCCCGGGCCGCGACGGCGTCCAGCGAAGGCAAAGAGGTCCTGGAAGCAACAGCCCTGATGGCCGCCGATCC
Organism: Arthrobacter sp. FW306-1B-G06A; assembly: GCF_058781765.1. Taxonomy (NCBI): domain Bacteria; kingdom Bacillati; phylum Actinomycetota; class Actinomycetes; order Micrococcales; family Micrococcaceae; genus Arthrobacter; species Arthrobacter sp. FW306-1B-G06A. The sequence continues at coordinate 60,244 of NZ_JBYSXB010000017.1, forward strand.
CATGCTGGTGAAATCGGCCATCAGGCTCCTCTCCCCCGAGGCCCCGGGCGGCGCACGCACCGCCGAGCGGGCCATCTGGGAGGCAGCAGCCACGGTTGCCGATTCGTTGAAGGCCCTCGGCGGCTACATGGCAGAGCGCGTGGCCGATGTCCTGGACGTCCGCGCCCGCATCGTCTCTGAACTGCGCGGACTGCCCGCGCCGGGAATCCCGGCGTCGGACGTTCCGTTCATCCTGGCCGCCGAGGACCTAGCCCCGGCAGACACCGCCACCCTGGACCCCGCCAAGGTGATCGCCCTGATCACCTCGAGCGGCGGCCCGCAGTCCCACACCGCCATCCTGGCCCGCGCCCTCGGCCTGCCCGCGATCGTCGCCGCCCCTGGTGTCGACGAGATCGGGGACGGCACGGAGGTCTACTTCGACGGCGCTGCCGGCACCATCACGGTTGACCCTGGTGAGGAACTCCGCCTTGCGGCCAAGGCTTGGGCCACCCAGGCATCCACCGTTGCCGCGTTCAGCGGGAGCAACGTCATGGCCGACGGGTTCCGGGTTCCGCTGCTCGCCAACGTCGGTACGGGTGCCGACGCCGTCAAGGCCGCCGACGCCGGTGCCGAGGGCGTCGGTCTGCTGCGCACCGAATTCTGTTTCCTGGATCGCGACGACGAACCCACCGTCGAGGAGCAGATCGCCGCCTACGGCGCCGTCTTCGCTGCTTTCCCGGGCAAGAAAGTGGTGGTCCGAACCCTCGACGCAGGGGCAGACAAGCCCCTGCCGTTCCTTACCAACGCGGACGAGCCCAACCCTGCGCTGGGTGTCCGCGGGTACCGCACCGACCTCACGTCCCCCGGCGTCCTCGAACGCCAACTGGCGGCAATCGCGGCAGCAGAGGCCGCCAACCGGGCCGAAGTGTGGGTCATGGCTCCCATGATCTCCACGGCCGAGGAAGCAGCGCATTTCGCTGCACTCTGCTCCGCCGCCGGTTTGAAGACCCCGGGCGTCATGGTCGAAGTCCCGTCGGCTGCCTTGACCGCAGCCTCCGTGCTGCGCGAAGTCAGCTTCGCCTCGCTCGGAACCAACGACCTTACCCAGTACGCCATGGCCGCGGACCGCCAACTCGGCCCTCTCGCCACTCTCAACGACCCCTGGCAGCCGGCCGTGCTTCAGCTCGTGAAGTTGACCGCCGACGGCGCCGCTGCCGCCAGCTCGGGCGGCAACCTCCGGCCGGTGGGAGTATGCGGCGAGGCAGCCGCGGACCCCGCCCTCGCCGTCGTACTCGTTGGACTGGGCGTCGCGACGCTTTCCATGAGTGCCCGCGCCCTGGCTGCCGTTTCCGCTGTCCTGGCCACCGTCACCGTGGCGCAGGCCCAACAGCTCGCGACGACGGCGCTGTCCGCCCCGAGTGCATCCGCCGCGCGCCAAGCCGTTCGCGCCCAGCTGCCTATCCTGGACGAGTTGGGTCTCTAGACTTTCCCCAAACCCACAATCGAAGGAGCAACAATGTCCGAACGTACCGCCACCATCGCCAGCCGCGTCGGCCTGCACGCACGCCCGGCAGCCATCTTCGCCGAAGCCGCCGGCGAGCTGGACATCGAGGTCACCATCGCCCGCGAAGGCGAGCCCGCCGACGACGCCATGGATGCCGCGAGCATCCTCTCCCTGATGAGCCTCGGAGCTTCATTCGGCGACGTCGTTGTCCTGCGTGCCGAAGGTGCCGGGGCCGACGAAGCCCTGGACCGCCTCGTGAAGATCCTCGAAACGGACCACGACGCCGAGTAACCCCACTGAGCATGCTCTCCCTTGGCACTCGGGGATGGACATATTCCTCATCTGTCCATCCCTCGTAGCCAACGGGGAGCATGCTCTTTTGTTTTTCAGGGCAAATTATTCAAGGCAGTGCCCCAAGTAGGCCGCGATATCCGACTCGCTGGCCTTGAGCTGTTCGAGATCACCCGCCAGGAAACCCTCCACGATCCGAGGATCGACGTAGGCTGCCCTCGCCACCGTTGGAGTGTTGCCGAGAAGTTCGGCGGTTTGCTTGATTGCTTCGACGACTCGTTGGCGGGCAGGCACTTTGGAAGCCGGGCCTGCGAGCGCCATTCCGGCCGCTGCAGTGCCTTTCCACGTGCGGAAGTCCTTGGCCGTGTAGTCGCCGCCGGTGATGTGGCGAAGGTACTCGTTGACCATCGCGGCATTCAGGGAGACGCTTCCCTCACCATTCTGGAAGACCAGTAGGGGCTCTTTGCCTGGCCTGCCTGCCAAGGGTCCGAGGAATCGGGCGAGCACCGGGTCCTCGATGGTGGAATCCCAGGTTTGGCCGCTTTTCCCCGGGAAATGCAGGGAGACCGTTTCCCCGTTGACCTTCACGTGTCTGCACCTCAGCGTGGTGAGCCCGTATGAGCCGTTGCGGCGCGCGTAGCCATCGGAACCAACGCGCAAGGCACCGAGATCCATGAGCCGTACGGCCGCGGCCAAGGTTTTAGTCTTCTCGGAAGGTGACTCCCGCAGATGCCTGGAGACCAGGCGGCGCGCCTGCGGCAGGATGGACCCAAGCCGCGCGGCCCGGGCGAACTTTTCAGTATCCTGGCGGGCACGCCACTCAGGATGGTAGATGTATTGGCTACGTCCGGCGTCGTCCACTCCCATTGCCTGGATATGCCCGTTCTCGAACGGACATATCCAGACATCGGCCCATGCAGGAGGTATCGCCATCGCGTCGAGGCGTTTGCGCTCCCCGCCCGAAATAAGCGATCCGTCCGGGTGGTAGTAGCTGAATCCGCGGCCGGACCTTCGCCGGGAAATGCCCGGAGTGCCCGGTTTACTGCGGCGGAGCCGTGGCATGCACTGACGCCGTTCGCCGGGTTCCTAGGCTTCCTGTGGATCTGCCACGGACGCACTTGCCGACATGATCTCGGCACTGATCATCCAAGCGAGCTGCTCCAAACGGGCAATGAACGCGTGGAGCAGGTCCGCCGTCGTGGGGTCTTCTTCGTCTACTTCGTCGTGGACATCACGCATGGTCTGGACCGTCCGCTCCAGGCGATCGGTGATCAGCTTCACGGCGTCCTTGGTTTTGGTCAATCCAGCGGGGAATTGCTCCAGCCTTGTTGAGGCGGCGATGGTGGTGCTCCGGCCATCGGGAAGGGCATGGAGCGCCCGCATCCTTTCGGCGGTTTCGTCGGCGAACTCCCGGGCGGCTGCGACGAGTTCGTCGAGCTGCAGGTGCAAGTCCCGGAAATTAGGGCCAACAATGTTCCAATGGGCCTGTTTTCCTTGGAGCTGGAGTTCAATGAGATCCGTCAGGACCAACTGGAGGTTATCTGCCAGGGTTTGCGATGCTTTCACGTTTTCTCCTCCTAAACGACCGTCCGATGCGAGCGCAGGAAACCTGCGCGCGACCTTCCGTTTAGCCTACGACGATATCCAAAAATCTTTGTAAGCGTACTTAGTACTTGATTTGATAAGGGTGCTTAGTAGTACCATGGAGGAAGTCGATGCCGGTTCTTACCGGACGAAAACCCTGAAAATCCGGGGCGGTATCACTACAGCAAGACCTTGCACGGGGCCTTCGGGCCTGGCGGGGAACAACGGTTCGCAAGCGAACTGACAACCGAATACATCGCAAGGGACCCGGGCGCTTGCCAGCGGTCCCGCTGAAGTAAGGAATGTGTCATTGTGAACACTCTTCTGATCATTGCAGGCGTTGTGGCAATCGTTCTTCTGCTCGTCGGCGGCTTCTCGCAGGCCGTGAGCTGGCTCCTTTGGGTCGGCGTGGTCCTCCTGATTGTCGCGGCCATCGGCTGGCTCCTTAGCTTCATGTCCGGCCGCAGGTCACACGGAGTTTGACCGGCAACTGCAGTGAGGACGCCTGGCCCTGTCGGCCAGGCCCCACACCGTTTGGCGAATCGAAGAAAGTCCCTTTACCAGCAAAGGAGTACGTCCATGGGTGCAGATGACAAGATCCAGAACGCCGGAGAAAAGCTTGCAGGCAAATCCAAGGAAGCGGCTGGAAAGCTGACGGGTAACGAGAGACTCGAAGCCGAAGGCAAGATGGATCAGAGCAAGAGCGACCTGAAATCGGCCGGTGAAAAGGTCAAGGACGCTTTCAAGAAGGATTAAATCCGCTCGAAGTGCGGCTTCCGCCTCGCGCGGGAGCCGCACTTCCTGGTTCAAGGAGTTAAGTCGATGCCGACTATCTCTGACCCGCTTGTTCCCAACGGCGCGCCCCTCCCCAAAGGGGAACGAATCTGGTGCGGCCATTGCGGCACCGCCGAGTACGTGATTCTCGATTCCATCGAGCCCCTGAAGCCACCGTCGGCAGAGTTCGTGGATGTCGCCTACACCTGCGTGGAATGCGATATGTTCTACGCCCATGCCGCAACATTCCAGGACGTCGCAGCCATCCTGAACCAGCGAGGCACGGTGTCAGGTGTGCTGCAATTCGGCGGCGAATACATCCACTGCGGCGAACCCATGAAGATCTCAGGAACCGGATTCCACAGCGTGTATGCACCGGTGTCCACCGAAGACCCCGCCGTCGACCTTCTCGACGTGTACCTGGCCACAAAGGTGTTGCAGTGCCGCTGCGGGTTCCGGATGGAGCTTCCGTCCTAGCCCGGATCTTGACCAAAGGAGGATCGCATGCCAAACAAGAAGAATCCCAGCCTCAAGGATCCGGAACTCTACGAAAGCCTCCGTGAGGATGGCGCCTCGAAGGAAAAGGCCGCGAGGATCTCGAATGCCGCTGCCAAGGAGGGCCGCAAGGAAATCGGCCGACGCGGCGGCACCTCGGGCGACTATGAAGACTGGACTGCGCCCCAATTGAAGTCCCGGGCGAAGGAACTGGGGCTCACAGGGTACTCAAGCAAGAAGAAATCCGAGCTGATCTCTGCGTTGCGAAACCACTAGGCCATCCATGGGACATGTGCCTTGCTCCGGCGCAGGCCACTTGGAGCATGCCCAGCTTTCACGAAGCGCACGACGGCGGCGCGTCAGGCTTTCTTGACCCTCGCCCTCGGCTTGCTGGCCGCCTTGGCTGTGGCGCCGTCGTCGGACCCTTCAGCGGAGGACTCGTCGGACGAGCCGGCAGACGCTTTGCCGCGCTTCTTGTCGAGACTCCGTTTGAGGGCTTCCATGAGGTCGATGACCTCGCCACCTTCCCCTTCGCTGGCTGCCACACCGAACGTCTCCTCGGTGTCGATGGAGTCGCCCTTTTCGAGTTTGGCCGCGATGAGTTGGCGCAATTGAACTTGGTAGTTGTCGGTGTATTGCTCGGGCTCGAAGTCGCGCGCCATGGAATCCACCAGGGCCGAGGACATCTCAAGTTCCTTGTCCGAGATCTTGACGTCGGTTTCCAGCGAAGGGAAGTTTGCTTCGCGGACTTCGTCGTCCCAGAGCAGGGATTGCAGCATCAGCACATCGCCCCGTACCCGCAGTGCGCCCAGCCTGGTCTTCTGCCGGAGGGCGTACTGCACAATGGCCACGCGCTCGGTGTCCTGCAAAGTGCGCAGAAGAAGCATGTAGGCCTTGGGCGACTTGGAATCCGGCTCGAGATAATAGGGCCGCTCGTACATGATGGGGTCCAACTGCTCAGCTGGAACGAACTCCACAACCTCGATTTCGCGGCTGCTCTCCGCAGGCAGCGACTTCAAATCGGCCGCCGACAGCACCACGGTGCGGCCTTCCTCTTCGTAGGCCTTGTCGATATCCTCGTAATCCACAACAGAGGCGCAGATTTCGCACTTCCGCTGGTAACGGATTCGGCCCCCGTCCTTGTTGTGGACCTGGTGGAGACTGACATCGTGGTCCTCGGTGGCGCTGTAGAGCTTGACGGGTACGTTGACCAGCCCGAACGCGATAGAACCCTTCCATATGGCCCTCATGCACTAAGTGAACATCACAACACGGCGGAGGTGAAGAGGTGGCAACCAGCCAGAAGGAACGCGTCAACGTTGAAGGCCATGAACTGACGCTCACCAACCTGGGCAAAATCATCTACCCGGAGACTGGCACCACCAAGGCCGAAGTGCTCGAATACTACGCCGCCGTTGCCCCGTTCCTGATCCCGGCTGCCGCCAACCGGCCCGCCACACGGAAGCGCTGGGTCCACGGAGTAGGGACCACGTCGGATCCCGGGCCTATGTTCTTCCAGAAGAACCTGGACGACTCCACGCCGTCATGGGTTCCCCGGGTCACCATCCAGCACAGGGAACACAGCAACGTTTATCCGCTCGTCAACAACCTCGCCACGCTCACCTGGCTGGCCCAGATTGCAGCCTTGGAAATCCACGTGCCGCAATGGCAAGTGGACGCCGACGGGACCATGCTGCCGCCGGACCGCCTTGTCCTGGACCTCGACCCCGGTCCCGGCACCGGCCTTTCCGAATGCGTCGAAGTCGCCAAGTTGGCCCGCAGCATCCTGCAGGACATCGGCCTCGATCCGGTTCCTGTGACGAGCGGCAGCAAAGGGATCCATCTCTACGCCGGACTGGATGGCACCCGCAAATGGGAGCAGGTCTCCGCGTTCGCGCACGAATTGGCGCGCTCGCTTGAGGCCGACCATCCGGACCTCGTGGTCAGCGACATGAAGAAAACCCTGCGCAACGGCAAGGTTCTGGTGGATTGGAGCCAGAACAGCGGGAACAAGACCACCATCGTGCCGTACTCCCTCCGCGGTCGGGCCCACCCCATGGTCGCCGCCCCGAGGACGTGGCGCGAACTCGCATCGCCCAAGCTCGAGCATCTGGACTTCACGGCCGTCATGGAGCGCGTCAAAGGGGGAAAGGACCCCTTCGCCGCGGTGGCGGGCGGGCACGCCACTTCGCACTCGAACGGCGGTTCCAGAACCAAGAACGACGACGGCGGCCCGCCCCACTCGCACCGCGCGGGCACCGGCGCGGCCGGCGTCAGCACCGCCGTCGGGGGCGCGGCCTTGAACCCTCGGCTGGCCAGCTACGTGGACAAGCGCGATCCGCAGCGGACCCCCGAACCGTTTCCCGCCGTCGAGCACCAAGCCGGTTCGCGCCCCCTCCAGTCCGACGCGGAACCCAATCCGCCCGGCGGAATTTTCGTCATCCAGGAGCACCATGCCCGCCGTTTCCACCTGGATTTCCGGCTGGAGCACAACGGCGTCCTGGCGTCGTGGGCCTTGCCGCGGGGCGTGCCCGACACTCCGGACAAGAACCACCTCGCGGTGCGCACGGAGGACCACCCGATGGAGTATGCGCAATTCGCGGGCATCATTCCGAAGGGCGAATACGGTGCCGGGACGGTCAGCATCTGGGACAGCGGCGAGTTCGAGTGCGAAAAATGGCGCGACGGCAAGGAAGTCATCGCTACCCTCACCGGAAAGCCCGGCGGCGGATTGCACGGGACCCGCCGCTTCGCGCTCATCCACACCGGGGAGTCGCCGTCGCAATGGCTGATCCACCTGATGAAGGACAAACCGGGCCATCGGACGGTGCTGTTGCCTGACTCCCGGCCCCAACCGATCGGGACCCCCAGCTACGCGCCCATGCTCGCAACCTCCGGGACAACCGCCGATGTCTCCTCCGGCGACTGGCTGTTTGAGCTCAAGTGGGACGGTTTCCGGGCGATCGTTTCAGGCTCGGGCGGCAAGATCAGGTTGACCAGCCGCTCGGGGATCGACATGACACCCACCTACCCCGAACTGGCGGATCCGCGCTATTGGCCTGACCACGACTTCGTGGCCGATGGCGAAATCGTCGCACTCAGCAAGAACGGCCGGCCCAGCTTCGAGCTGCTCCAGAAGCGGATGAACCTCTTCAAGCCCGGCGACGTCGAACGTGCCCGGGCCGCGGTCCCCGTGCAGCTCATGGTGTTCGATCTCCTGTACGACGCCGGGTCCCACGGCGGTGCCGACCTCACGTCCCTGCCGCTCAGCGAGCGCCGGGAAAAGCTGGCGGAGTTCCGTGCCAAGCTGCCGGCCCAGGGTTCCCCTATCCATGTGTCCGAGATCCTGGAACATGACCTTGACGACATCCTGGCCAGCGCCGGCGAGCTTGGCTTGGAGGGCGTCATGGCCAAGCGCGCGGATAGCCGGTACCAGCCGGGGCGGCGCAGCAGGTCCTGGATCAAGCTCAAGTTGGAACGCACGCAGGAAGTGGTGGTGGGTGGCTGGCGGCCCGGCTCCGGGACGAGGCTGGGGACCATTGGCGCGTTGCTGGTGGGGATTCCCGACGGCGACAAGCTGCGCTACGCGGGCCGGGTGGGCACAGGGTTCAAGGACTGGCAACTGCGCGATATCCTGAAGCGCCTGCAAGGTCTCGATCGCCCGGACTCTCCGTTCCATGACATCCCGGCCGAGGACGCCGCCACGGCGCACTGGGTTTCGCCCGAGCTCGTGGGAGAGGTGACGTTCGGCGATTGGACCGGCGCCGAGAGAATGCGCCATCCCGTCTGGCGCGGCTGGCGCCCCGACAAGTCTCCCGACGACGTCGAGCGCGCATAACCCAGGCCCGCACGCTTACGCCTCCCGCACGTAACTCAGCCCAACTAACTGGCAGCAGATGTCGTTATGAGGGCTCAGAACGACATTAAGTGCGAGTCAGTTGGGCTGAGGAGGGTGGGTTCCTAGGAGGAGTGCGGCATCTGCGGACGGCTGGTGCGGTGGACCGCGGTGACTGCCGCCTGCTGGCCTACGCGGCCGTGGCTTGCGCCGCGGTCCTTGGGGTGCTTGGCCTTGCCGCTGACGTCCGGCCAGGCCGGTCCTTGGGTCGAGCCGAGGGCCATGGCCACCGTTGCCGGGGCTGGCATGGGCGCTTTATCCATGGACTCGACCAAGTGGCTGGCCACCTCGGAGTTGATTTGTTGCTCAACGTGCTTCGCAGCCATTGTTCTTCCTTTCTGCATTGAAACGAAGGGATTTTCCATACTAGGTGGGAGCGGTCCGCTTGTCTGCAGGATCTACCAGCGGACTTTCTTCTCGGACTTGGCCAGCTTGCCACTCGCCTGAGTGGGTTTGTGTCCTTTTCCGGTGCTTTGCCAGCCGTTCCCTGCCCCGCCACGGGACTTGCTGGCCAGCATCTCCTTCTGGGCGTCAGTCAGTTTCGATCTGACACCGGCCGCCGGGGCGATGGTTTCCTGCGCTTCTGGTTCCTGCCCGGCGTCGGTTTCGGGTGTGTTCGGTGTCATGCAGTGGACTCCTTAGAGCTCTTGATGTGCCGGAGGAGGTATCGGGACGCGACGTCCGCTGCGAGACCCTGGGGTCTAGTGAAAGCAACAGGAACGGCGCGGAGGCGAAGCCTCAACAGGCATGGATTTTTGTCGGTTCAAACTCAGCGGTGACCCGCTGGCCTATTCAAAAATCAGTGTTCCCATGCACCCACCCTAGACACTCCTGGCTGTGTTTGTGAACCCCGGCTTTCGTCGAAGCCGTTTCAGGCGTGGTTCCCGACTCCACCCTCGGCTAGCATGGCCCGGAGAGCACCCCTCGGTACCCCGAAAGGCTCTCCTATGTCAGCACCCACGTTCCAGCCGTCCCATTCCGCCGTCACGGCACGGCTCCGTTCTGCCGGTTGCGTCTTCGCCGAAGAAGAGGCCCGGCTCCTGATCGCCGCGGCGCACGCTCCCGAGGAGCTTGACTGCCTGGTGGAACAACGCGTCTCGGGTTTACCCCTTGAATACCTCCTGGGCTGGGCAGAGTTCTGCGGCCAACACATCGCCGTGGACCCTGGCGTCTTCGTCCCCCGGCGCCGCACGGAGTACCTCGTCCAGGCGGCGGCCCGCCTCGCCCGGCCGGGCGCCGTCGTCGTCGATCTTTGCTGTGGTTCGGGTGCCGTCGGCGCCGCTTTGCTTGCCGCGGCGGGCGGCATCGAGCTTCACGCGGCCGACGTCGACCCCTCTGCGGTCCGCTGCGCCCGCCGTAACCTCGGCCCGGTGGGCGGCCAGGTGCACGAAGGCGATCTCTATTCGGCGCTGCCGGACGCTCTTCGCGGCCGGGTTGACGTCCTAGTGGCCAACGCTCCCTACGTCCCCACGGACTCGATCGGGATGATGCCGCCAGAGGCCCGGCTGCATGAACCGCGGGTGGCGCTCGACGGCGGCTCGGATGGTTTGGATGTGCAGCGCAGGATCGCTGGGGAGGCTCCGTTGTGGCTGGCTCCCGGTGGTCGGCTGCTGATCGAAACGAGCGTCCGGCAGGCCGCGACGACGGCGGCCCTGTTCGAGGACGCCGGGCTGTCCGCGCGGGTGGTCCATTCTGGAGAATTCGATGCCACGGTGGTGTTGGGAAAACAACGGGCAATCCACCGGAAATGATCAGCAAACTGTGCGTTCCGGGGCCCTGAATCAAACAATTTGGTAACGCACCTCCGGAGCACGCCAAAATCCGCGTGATTCCGGGGCTGCAGGGGGTCCGCGGATGTCAGACATTTGTGCCCGAAAGGGTCCGGAATGGCCCCGAAATTCGGAGCCCAACTCTAAGATTGGGCGAATCTCGCGTAAAATTGAAACCCTGCCCAGAGCGGAGCAGCTGTATGTCGCAAGCAAATGATCTCCCTAGGAGAAACACAAATGCCCACAGACCGAAGCATCACCGACTCTTCAGCAGGCGCTAGGAACGCCGCTGCAACGAGCAAGAACGCACCACGCGGTGCCTCAAAATTGAAACTTCCAACACGCCGTCGACTCAAAGTATCCGACGTCAACGTCGTTGACCAGCCCATGCTGAAAAAAGCACTCGGCGGCACGATCGTCGGCAACACGATGGAATGGTACGACGTCGGCGTGTTCGGCTACCTCATCACCACGATGGGGCCGGTCTTCCTGCCCGAGGCGGACAAGTCCGTGCAGACCCTGTTCCTGCTGGGAACATTCGCCGCAACCTTCGTGGCACGCCCCCTCGGCGGCGTTGTCTTCGGGTGGTTGGGCGACAAGGTGGGCCGCCAGAAGGTGCTCGCCACAACACTCTTGCTGATGGCGGCAAGCACCTTCGCCGTCGGACTCCTGCCCGGTTACGCACAAATCGGTATCTGGGCAGCGGCACTGCTCGTCATCCTGAAGCTTGTCCAGGGTTTCTCCACCGGCGGCGAGTACGCCGGCGCCACCACGTTCGTGAGCGAGTACGCTCCGGACAAGCGCCGCGGTTTCTTCGCGAGCTTCTTGGACATGGGCTCCTACATCGGCTTCGCCCTTGGCGCGGCGCTCGTGTCCATCCTGCAGCTCACCATCGGCCAATCGGCCATGGAGGACTGGGGCTGGCGACTGCCCTTCCTCATTGCGGGTCCGCTCGGCGTCATCGCCGTGTACTTCCGTAGCAAGATCGAGGAATCACCCCAGTTCCAAGCCACTTTGGATGCCCAGGAAGCCCTCGCCGCGGACGCCGCAGCGGGCGACGCCGCGGTAGCCAAGGGTCCCATCGGCATCGTGAAGGCTTACTGGCGCCAGATCATCCTCGCCATGATCCTCGCCGCAGCCGCCAACACGGTGGGCTACATGCTGACTTCCTACATGCCCACGTACCTGACCGAGTCCAAGGGCTACGACCCCGTTCATGGCACGCTGCTGACCATCCCCGTTTTGGTCGTCATGTCAGTCTGCATCCCGTTGACGGGCAAGCTCTCCGACCGGATCGGCCGCCGGCCCGTCCTGTGGATCGGGGCCGTCAGCACGGTCGTGTTCGCTGTTCCGGCCTTCCTGCTGATCGGCATCGGCGACATTTGGTCCACGCTTGCCGGCCTGGCCCTGATCGCCTTCCCGGTCACGTTCTATATAGCCAACCTCGCCTCCGCGCTTCCGGCGCTGTTCCCGACCTCGAGCCGTTACGGGGGAATGGGCATCGCCTACAACTTCTCCGTAGCGATCTTCGGCGGCACCACGCCATTCATTGTCGCCGCCTTGATCCAAGGCACCGGCAACGACATGATGCCCGCGTATTACCTCATGGGAACGTCCGTGGTTGGCGCAATCGCCATCTACTTCCTGCGCGAATCCGCACAGCGGCCACTTCCGGGCTCCATGCCAAGCGTGGACACGCAGGCCGAAGCCCGCGAGCTGGTTGCCACCCAAGACACCAACCCGTTGATCGACCTCGACGAAATGCCGTTCGACGACGGGCCCCTCGTAGCGGCGGATCCGGACCGGGACCCGGTTCCGGCCTAGGCACACTGCCGGTCCAGACACAGGGCGGACGGGGCTGCGGGCGGCCCGCGTCTGCACAACAAGGCTGGTTATTTGTGGCGGTCCCGCCACAAATAACCAGCCTTGCCGCCGTTTAAGCCTTGCGGTCGGCTTTCTGCTCCTGCATCCGCTTTGCCTGCGCCTGGATCTTCGGGCCGTAGCCGCCGTTCAGGGCTGTGTCCCTGATGTGGGTTGCCTTGGCCACCCGGTCGCCGTCGGCTGCGTCCTTCAGCGCTTTCAGGTCCGCTTGCAGCGCGGCTGGAAGCTTCACGGCCAGTTTCGGGCGCTTGTCCAGGATGAACGTGGCGATCTTCGCGGCGCGTTGGCCGTAGTTCGGTTTGCTGCTGTCACCGTTCACGAAGAACCGCAGGGCCGCCGCGAGCGGATGCCGCGCGAGCGCCGTCTTGGCCGCCGCCGCTGTTGCAGTCCCGGCCGTCGCGGTGGGCTGGGAGGTGGCTGCCGCCGTCGTGCTCGGGCTACTTGAGGTAGCAGCGTTGGCGGCGATCACGCCGCCGCCCAGCAGGAGGCCTGCTGCGAGGACGCTGACGACGGCGGTGCGCGCTTTGGTACGCTTGCGCCCCTCAACGGGAGTGCTGGAGCTCGGGATGCTGTTGTTCATGGTCCGTGTCCTTTGTTCCGGCCGGTGGTCGATCCGCCGGCGCTCTTCACCACACTCTGGTCCGGCCGCATGAATTGATTGTTCGGCCAATGTTCGAGGAATGTAAAACCGTCCCCGGCGGCCGACGAGGACGCTCCACAGGCTTGATCCTTGCTGTTGAATGGACGCATGGAAGACAGCCGCGGATTGGTGCTGATTGCCGAGGATGAACGGGCAATTGCCGATATCCAGCGCCTCTATCTGGGCCGCGCGGGTTTCGGTGTACACGTTGAGCGGGACGGGGTGTCCGCGTTGGCACAGATCAAGCGACTCAAACCGGTCGCGGTGATTCTCGACGTCGGCCTGCCCGGTCTGGACGGGATCGAGCTTTGCAGGCAACTGCGGCAGGCAGAGGACTGGACGCCGGTACTGTTCGTCACGGCCCGGGATGAGGAGGTGGACCGCGTCCTTGGCCTGGAATTGGGCGCGGACGACTATCTCACCAAGCCGTTTTCGCCCTCCGAACTAGTGGCGCGGGTCAAGGCGGTCCTGCGCCGGACCGAAGGAACCCCACGTTCCAAACCGCTCGTGCTGGGCAGCGTCGAACTGGATCCGCTCAACCGGACCGCACGCGCGGGAACCGAGGAACTCACCCTGACGGCCACCGAATTCGACCTCCTCGCGTACCTCATGGCGCAGCCTGGCCGGGTCTTTTCCCGGGAGCAGCTCCTGTCCGCCGTGTGGGGGCAGGCCAGTTATGCCGCCGGGCGGACAGTGGATGTGCACATCGCGCAGCTCCGTGCCAAGCTCGGCGAGCACTCCCCCATCGCGACGAGCCGCGGCGTCGGCTATTCGGCCGCGCCTCCCCATTCGTCCGTGCTCCGTCCCGGCGCCGGAGGAGCCACGTGAGGCGCTGGTTCGGCACACTGGCCGGACGCACGACGGCGGTGATCGCCGCCGTCGCGACCGTCGCCGTCGTACTTGCCGGCCTTCTGGCGGCGCAGCTGGTCAACGCCACGGCGGTGGACGAAGCCAAGAAGTACCTCGCGGTCGAGGCCGATTCCCTCAGCAAGCAGTCAAGCCTTGGGAGCCTGCAGGACCTGCGCACAGATTTGCTCACGCACGGCGCGAGGCTCGCGCAAATCAGCACCGACGGCCGCGTGACAGGCGGCGGGGCGAGGCTGGTGGATGCGAAGACCGTCGCGGAGGTATTGACCGGAAAGTCGGTCTCGACGTCGGTGAACGGTCCACAAAACACCGTGGTCCTCGAGGCCCGGCCCTTGGCGGCCGGCGGAGGCGTGGTGCTGGCGCAGCCCGTGTCCGAAATCCGCGCGGCCGCGGCTCCCCTCCTGAGCCGCATGCTGATTGCCCTCGCGGTCTGCCTGGCGTTCGCCATCGTCGCCGGTGGCCTGTTGGCGCAATGGTTGAGCCGGCCGCTGGTGCGTACGGCGCATTCGGCCCATCGGCTCGCAGCCGGAGAACGATCCGTGGCCGTAGCACCCGGCGGCCCGGCCGAAGTGGTGGAGGTGTCGCAGGCGCTGGCGGCCCTCGACGCCGCGCTCCGTACCAGCGAGGGCCGCCAACGCGAGTTCCTGCTCTCCATTTCGCACGAAATCCGGACACCACTTACCGCGCTGCGGGGCTACGCCGAAGCGCTTGCCGATGGCGTGGTCAGCGGAGACGACGTGAGCGGGGTCGGACGGACGCTCGTGGCCGAAACCAACCGCCTGGACCGTTTTGTCCGCGATCTCCTGGAATTGGCACGGCTTGAGTCCGATGATTTCCGCGTGGAACTCCAGCCTGTGGACGCATCCTTGATCCTGCGCGAGAGTTGGCAGGCCTGGCAAGCGGTGTGCGTCCAGAACGGAATTGCCGGTCGGCTCGAACTGCCTTCCGGGCCATTGCCGGTCCGCAGCGATGGCCAGCGCCTGCGCCAAGTGGTGGACGGCTTGCTGGAAAACGCGCTGCGCGTGACCCCTGAAAGCGCTCCCGTTGTGCTCGCCGCTTACCTTTCCGGCAACGGACTCACCGTTGAAGTGCGCGACGGCGGCCCTGGCCTCACGGAGGCGGATGCCTCCGTCGCGTTCGAACGCGGTGCGCTCTTTGCCAGATACAGCGGAGAACGGCCGGTTGGAAGCGGACTCGGTTTGTCCATCGCGGCAAGGATCGTGCAGCGGATGGGCGGTCGCATCAGTGTGCGTGCGGCGCGTGAGGGCGGCGCGGCATTTGTCGTGGAGTTGCCCGGCATTCCCGCGGGCCCCCGTCAAACGTAGACTCTGCGCATGGCTGATGTTCCGGTGGGTTCGCTGCACCACGTAGAAATTTGGGTACCCCACATCAGCCGGGCGCAGGAAGAATGGGGCTGGCTGCTGGCCGAACTGGGCTACGAACAATTCCAGGAGTGGCCCGAGGGCTGCAGTTGGAAACTCGGAGGCACGTACATCGTGATCGAACAGTCCGCGGCCCTCACGGGAAGCACGCACCGCAGGACGGAGCCCGGGCTCAACCACCTCGCCTTCCATGCCGGCACCAGGGAGAACGTGGACCGGCTCCGGGAGCTCGGCGCGGACTCGGGCTGGTACGAGATGTTCGAGAGCAAATATCCCCACGCCGGCGGGCCCGGCCACTACGCCGCCTATCTGGTGAATACCGACGGCTACGAGGTAGAGCTGGTGGCCGGCTGATCAGCCGTCTGCGGCAGTGGGGCTGAATTCGGAATCGTCTTGTTGATCTTTCCCGGAGTTACGGGCATCGGTGCGGAAGATCCAGTATTTGTAGAGGAAGAAATTCCAGGTCATTGTCGAAACCGTGGCCACTACTTTTCCACCCGCATAGGTGAGGGCGAGGCTATCGAAAAGATTGACGATGATGTCCGTTGCGAAGACGTTGAAAACGACTAGGAGGCCGTAGCGGAACATGCTGACGTGCTGCCGGTTATTGGACTGGAAAGTATATGAGCGCTGGACGAAATAGTTGAAGACGAGGCTCGCGAGGAAAGCAGCTGGCGTGGCAAACCACAGGTCAACTCCAAAGCCTTCGTGCAATAGAACCAGCAGGCCAAGATCAATGGCGAAGGAGAGCCCTCCCACGATCAAGAATTTCAAGAGGTGGCTACGGTGGACAAAGCCCACCAAGCGCGTCACTTGAGCACGCGGGTCTAGCGCCACTGTTAGCACCCCAAAATCGTCAATGTCATATAAACTGCGGCTTCCGGCGGAGACAGCCTCGCCTCAGCGACCGCAAGGCTCGATCAATCATAACGGCTCCGGTTCCAGCGAAACGCCGCGCATCGAACCGCCAAACCGTGCCGATGGCCTGTTTCGAACGGCTTCAGGCGGTCTCGTCCAGCCGGGTTGTTGGCGACCGGGTGCGATAACGTATCAGGACGATGGTTACCAATTCTCCAGCCCTGCCAAGCGCAGCACGCAGGCCGGGCGCACTGCCCACATTGCGGTTCACGTTCATTGCGTTCCCCATCATTGCCGTGCTTTCCATGATTTGGGTGTTCGCCTCACCCCTGATGTCAGTGCCCGACGAGCCGGCCCACACCATCAAAGCCGCGGCAGTCGCCCGTGGTGAGCTCACGGGAAGCTCAACAGGCAAGCAGGGCGAGCAGACTATTGTCACGGTTCCGAGATACATTTCCACCATCAGCGCCCAAGGTTGCTTCGCTTTCAAAATCGCCATGACGCCTGCGTGCGCACCTCCACTCGACCCCGCAGCGAGGGACCTCGTGCAAGCCCAAACGAGCGCGGGCAATTACAACCCGATGTACTACGCGATGGTCGGCCTTCCCTCACGGTTCATGGCGGGCGAGCCCGCGATCTACCTGATGCGCCTGATCAGTGCCCTGATCTGCTCAGTGTTCCTTGCGGCCACCATCGGCGCTGCGGCGTCATTGCGCCGTCGCTTCTGGCCAATGGCGAGCTGCCTGGTTTCCATCACGCCGATGGTGCTTTTTCTCAACGGCTCGATCAATCCCAACGCGCTTGAAGTGGTTACGACTTCTGCCTTGTTTCTCAACCTATGCGTCGTTCTCGAGAATTACCGGAATCTCAAGAACGTTCGGACAAGCATCGTTATTGTCGGGATTTCCGGAGCCGTTTTGGCCAATACCCGCGCTCTTTCGTTGCTCTGGCTGGCGGTGGCGGTAGTTTCAGCCGTGTTGATTTTCGGAATAAAGCCGATGGTCGCCGTCGTGAAGAACCGATTGGGCCTGGCCATGACCGCGCTCATCGGCCTTGGTTGCGCTGCCAGTCTCGCCTGGCTGGTCGCGGCCAATAGCCTGAGCAGCCTGACGGGTACCCCCAGTGATGTGACACCGGACCAGGCCTTCGTCACGATGCTGGACCGCTCATTCGACTATGCGTCCGGCTATATCGGAATCATGGGCTGGCTCGACACCGGCGCACCCGCCGCGGTCTACGCCTTCTGGCACTTTGCCTTTGCGGCCGTCATCATCGGCGGCCTCACCGCACGGCCTCTGCGGGCCCGGCCCGCAGTCTGGATCCTGCTTGTCGCTGTATTGATCCTGCCGCCCATCCTTCAGGCCCAGGTAATACAGCAAATTGGCTACATCTGGCAGGGCAGATACTTGCTGGCCCTGTTTGTCTTGCTTCTGCTCGCCTGCGGAGTGGCCATGCGCATGCGCCCGACACCACGGGGACCATGGGCGCGTTCCCTGTCTCCGTGGCTCTTTGCCGGAGCCGTTGGCGTACACGTTTACCTCTTTGTGTTTGTCCTCCGGCGGTACACGATAGGTCTCCAAACCCATACGAACTGGACGGAAATGTTCGATCCGCTGTGGCAGCCGCCCTTCACTTGGGAAGGGCTGACAACCGCATACCTCCTGGTACTTGTTGCGGGTGCAGTCATCTCACACAGGATCCTCTTTCCGCGCATCCCGCGTTTTCCCCGGAATGTTGAGCGCAGCGAAGCCGAACTCATCACTACCTAGCGCACGGACCCCCCATCCGGGTCAGTCGAGGATGCGACAGGGGAGCTTGACGCCTTTGATCGACCAATCCGTCGGGGCGATCGGAACGATCTGCTCCGGTTCGGCCCCGGGCGTCCGGCATGCCGCTCGGGCCTGCTCGAGATGGTCCGCCCAGATTGGTCCGAACTCGCGCCCCACGGCCACGGGGAAGAAGTAGACGAGCATCAGCACGGCCAAAACGCCGAGCACCGCCGGCCGTGCAGAGCGCCCCAGAACCTCGCCCAGAAGCGGCAAGAGTGCGAGCAGGAACATGGACGGCGCAACAGCGTACCGCCCGAGGTGCAAGGCGTTCCAGCCGGCGTCGTCGAAAGCGGCGTAGTCGAGGAACGGCCGGAAGTTCAGGGCCACGGCTGCGCACGCTATGACGACCGAGCCGCCCAGGAACGCGCCTGCGGCAACCCTCTCGCGCGTTCCACCCCGAACAAGGATGAGCGCGGTCGCTGCAAGGAAGAGGACCCCCGCCAGCACCACGGGCACCCAACCGAAACGGACTACCACGCGGGATATCTGTCCGGCGGTACCGAACATTACGGCGGACGGGCCGTCGACGAACCACCCGTATACGACCGATAGCCAATTCACCGGCGGTGCGGCCGGGTTTTCGCGCGGGAACGCCAGCGTCGTGAAAACCTGCGCCCCAACGCCAACAAGGAGGGCTAGCCTCGGACCCCAAAGGCGTGCGTCCCGCAGCCTGTAGAGAAAAAGGGGGACGAACACTGCGGCCTGTATTTCCGTAAGGCCCACGAGCAGCGCCGCAACTGTCAGGAGGACACCCTCGGCCCATGTCCGGGGCCGTTTCAAAAGGAGCCACGGCGCCAAGTACAGGAAGTACCAATGCAGGTTTGCGAGGTTTCCGAGAGCTTCCTCCGGGCTGGCAGCGACCAAGACGGGCACCGCTGCGAACCCAAGCCGGACCCAGGTATTACTGGACAGCGCGGACGAGCAGTGGAACACGAGCGCGGCCACGCCGCCCACGATCAGGCACGCCGCCACGGTCACCGCGATCGCCCACGCGTCCACAGGAAGCAGTCTTACGACCAGCCACGCCACCCCGCGGGGCACGACGTGGAGGTAGCCCTGGTAGGGGGCGAAGATGCCCCGGAGGCCTGCGTCCTTGAGCACGTCATTGATGAAGATCCCGCCATCTTCGGCCCACAGGGTTCCGATAGCCGGGCCCGGGAGCCGCGCCAGCGAAATCAGTGTCGAGACCAGGACGATCGACGCGTACACCACAGGGTTCCGCGAGCGGACAGTAGGAGCGAAAAAGGCGCGACGGCGCACGGTCAGGACAGCCAAGCGGGGACCCCCAAAAGAAAATTGCAGACAGGAGGCCGATTCTACATCCTCAGCGCTTAACGCTTAGTTCCTGTTGAGGTTCGGGTTGTTGTACCTTCAACGCCGGCCTCTTCAGCTTCATCGCCGGGCGCTCTACAAAGTAGTAAGTCAAGGTGGACAAGGACAGTGTGATGGCCAGGACGAGGAGCCCGTTGAGCGGCAAGGCGAGAGTGTTTTGGCCGAACGTCCGGTGATGCCCCATTAGCCAAAAAATGACGGGCAGATGCCAGAGATAGATGCTGTAACTCATGACGCCCGTGAAGCGGAATGGCAACCATTCGAGAACACGGGCCGTCCGATTCAGGTCGTCTCCCCGGGATGACGGTAATACGACTGCGAGCAATACCAACGCCGCAGCCACCCCGGAGACCGTGGAAATTACGGGTCGGGCGAATTCAAGGGCCAGGAGCTCGATCAGCGCCGCGACCAGGACTAGTGCTGCCTTGACCCGGGTCTGCACCCGCTCCACGCCGCGTTCGTGGATCACGACCACTGCCACGGCGGCGAGCATTCCGTATCCAAAGAGATCCGCCTGCGCAAGGAAGCTCCGAAGGAAGACTGCACTGCCAGTCTGCCCGAAGCCGAAGTTCGCCGCATCGATCGGGCTCATTCGGCTTGCCGCGTCACTGGCCCAAAGCGTAATGCCCAGGCCGACGATGACCATGGCAAGCGGCGCGCACACCAAGGCGGCAGTCTTCCTCGATCCTTTTCGAATCCTCCACAGGGCAAGAAAGGCCACCAAGGGCAGAACAAAATAGAAGGTGATCTCAGCCGTCAATGACCACGACACCGGCAGGCCGCTCATGACGTACTCCGGAATGAACATGTGAACAAGAAGTACGTTGGCTGCGATCTTGAGGGGATCCGTGAGCCTGCCGATGTTTTCCGGGCCGAACCCGTGAGTGCTGCCGTGAAGGTACACGGAACCGACGAAGAGTCCGGTGACAACGAAGATCACGATGTACGCGGGATAAATCCGCAGCAGCCTGTTGTATGCATAGCGGCGGATGGACGGCAGCTGCCTGCCCTGCACGATCGCGGAAACGAAGGGCCTGTACAACAGGAAGCCGGAGAGGACGAAGAACAGGGTGAGGCCCTGGTTGCAAAGCGAAAAGAGAATTTCCAAGGGCCCGGTCTGCACTTGGAATGATGTCGTCAAAGCAAGGTGGTAAACCATCACCGATAGGGCCGCAATGCCTCGGAGGCCTTCGATTCCGGCAAGGCGACGACCCCACGATGGACGTACGGTAATGGTGTCCTGCACGGGCGGTTCCCCTCAAAAGGCGGCTGCGTGATCCTGTGGGAGCTTACAGGATTCACTCAGCTGTGGTTCACTCGAGCGGAATATTGCCGCGCAAAACAATCAGGTTCGGGCCGCCTCACTCAGTTCCCGGACCTGGGTTCTGCAGCCTGTCCTTGAGTGCCGCGGTATCCACGCCCAGGTTATGGAGCAGGACGGCGGCCGGATCCGGTTCGCGCCGCTCCAGCAGTGCGAGCAAGAGGTGCCGCGTGCTGATCCTGCGGGCCTTCTCCCGGGTGGTCAGCATCAGTGAGTCCTGAATGACTGAGCGGGCGGCCGAGGTGAAGGTAGTCCGGCTGCTTCCCTTCGGCGCATTCAGCGGGCCGAAGTCCCCCAGCGTCACGCCAACGGCTTCCAGCGCCTGCTGGTCGAGGGCATCGAGCTGGGCGCGGGCGGATTCGAGGTCCGTTTCCAACGTCCGGCAGCTCCCGGGGTCGTGAAGCAATCCCAGCAGCAAATGGTCCGTGCCGATTCTCCGGTCTCCACGGCGTTTGGCTTCCTCGGCGCCGGCATGGACAGCGGTCCTGGCTTCGCCGGCAAATCGTTCAAACATGGCAGACTCACTTTCCGTATTTGGCGTGGACCGACTGCTTGGAGACGCCCAAGGCATCACCTATTTGCTCCCAGGACCAACCGTGCTCCCGCGCGAGGGCCACGTTGGTGGCCTCCACCTTCTCAGCCAAGCGATGCAGGGCACCAACGGCGCGGAGCCCGATTACCGGGTCCGTCGCCGGGATGTGGGAAGTCAGCTCATCACCATTCATGCTGTCAGTTTGGACTGACGGCACAGGCCTGTCAATGCAGACTGACAGAATCTTCCTGTCCGCGGATCGGCCTGACGCGCCGCCGCATGGCGATCCTGGGCCAACGACTCAGGCCCACCAAGCCCTCGCATTCGAGGATGCCCCGGAGTCCATCGTCCAACAGCTCCGGGCCCAGCTCCTCGAAACCCAGCCTGCGATAGTAGGGCGCATTCCACGGAACATCCCGGAAAGTGGTCAGGGTCAGCCACTCCAAGCCCTGGGCCTGAGCCCACTTTTCGGCAACATCGAGCAGCTCGCTCCCCAGACCTTGCCGCGCATGCGACGGATGGACGCTCAATTGCTCCACGTGCGCATTGCCGTCGAGGTGCTCAATCAGAAGATAGGCCACGGGAACATCTGACGTGTCGGCGAAGACCAAGGCACCCCCGCGCGCCTGGTAGAGAGCCATTTCCGTGACGGTCAATGGCTCGTCATCTGCGATGGCGTCCATTCCACAGGAGCGGAAGATCTCCCCCGCGGCGAACTCGATCCCCCGGAGCCGTTCCAGTTCGTCCGCGCGGGCCGTCCTGATCATGCGGCGGCACCGTTGCGGGCAAGGTATTCGTTGCGCTTTTCGATGAGGTTCCGCAGGTATCGCCCGAGGAAGGCCTTCTCCGCAATCCGGCCCACAACGCCGAAAGGCGCCGCGAACTCGACGCGATCGATCATGAGCGTGCCGCCGTCGTCGGGAATGAACTCGTGCATGTGCCGGAAGAAGCGAAAGGGGCCACGCACTTGCTCGTCCGTAAACGATTCAGGGAATCGAAACCGGGTGATGCGGCTGCTCATTCGCAGGAATACAGCGAAATGCCAGGCCTGCCAGGTGACCTCGTCGCCTTCCGAGAGCAGTCCGGACACGACGCCGGCAACCGCACGTTCCCGGGACTTGGCCATGGAGCCGACGTGCGCGTCGACATTGCGGGAGAGATCGAAGAGCTCCCCGGGTTCCATTCCGATATGCGTACGGCATGTGAACGACACAGTCATGCTTCGATCCTGCCACCGTTTCAAAACACCCGTCGACCCAACTAGCTCGCAGTTAATGCCGCTATGAGGGCTCAAAACGACATCTACTGCGAGTCAGTTGAGTGGCGACTAGTTGGAGGGGAAGTTGTACGAAGCTCCTGAGGCGTGGGTCGATTCAGGCCAGCGGGAGGTGATGACCTTGCCGCGGGTGTAGAAGGACACGCCTTCGGGTCCGTAGATGTGCTTGTCCCCGAAGAGCGATGCCTTCCAGCCGCCGAAGGAGTAGTACGCCACCGGAACGGGCAGCGGCACATTGATGCCGATCATTCCAACGTCCACTGAACGTTGGAACTTCCTGGCGGACGCTCCCGAGGAGGTGAAGATCGCGGTGCCGTTGCCATAGGGATTGGCGTTGATGAGCCTGATGCCTTCATCCAGGTCCTCCACGCGCACAACCACCAGGACAGGCCCGAAGATCTCCTCCTGGTAAGCGCTCATTTCGGTCTTGACGTGGTCGATCACGGTGGGGCCAACCCAGAAGCCTTCCTCATGCCCGGGAACCACCAAGTCCCTGCCGTCCACGACCATCGCGGCGCCGGCCTGTTCTGCTTCTGTCACCGTCTTGACGATGAACTCACGGGATTCGGGGCTGATCACGGGACCCATGTCCGCGTCTGCGTCGGTGCCGTTCTTGACCTTGACGTCGAGGGCACGCTCTTCGACCTTCTTGACCAGCAGATCGGCGGCATCGCCGACGGCCACCGCAACAGAGATTGCCATGCACCGCTGACCGGCGGAACCGAACGCGGCTGCGGCCAGGTGGTCGGCGGCGTTGTCGAGGTCGGCGTCGGGCATGATGATTGCGTGGTTCTTCGCCCCGCCCAAAGCCTGGACCCGCTTGCCGTGCGCCGTCGCCACTTCAAGGATGTGCTTGGCAACGGGGGTGGAACCCACGAAGGAGATGGCGTCCACGTCCGGGTGCGTCAGGAGCCCGGAGATGACATCGCGGTCTCCGTGGAGGACCTGGAAGACGCCGTCCGGCAGCCCGGCGTCCTGGAACAGCTTGGCCAGCAGCATCGCGGCCGAAGGAACGCGGTGCGAAGGCTTGAGGATGAACGCGTTGCCTGTCGCGATCGCCATCGGCGCCATCCAGAGCGGCACCATGACCGGGAAGTTGAAGGGCGTAATGCCCGCGACGACGCCGACTGGCTCGCGGAAGGAGAAAACATCAATCCCGGTGGAGACCTGGTCCGAGTACTCACCCTTGAGCAACTGCGGGATGCCGCAAGCGAACTCGATAACCTCCAAGCCACGGCCGATCTCGCCCTTGGCGTCGTTGAGGACCTTGCCGTGTTCGGCGGTGATCAGGGCCGCGAGTTCGTCCACGTGGGAAGCGACGAGCTCGCGGAACTTGAACAGCACGGCAGTGCGCTTGGCCAGCGAAATGTCGCCCCAGCTTGCAGCAGCCTTCTTTGCGGCGGCGACGGTGGCGTCCAAATCAGCCAGGTTGGCCAGGCGAAGCTCGGCCGTCACGGCACCTGTGGCCGGGTTGTAGACGGGCTTGGTACCCGTTCCGCTGCCCGCAGTCTCGGCTCCGCTGATGAAGTGGTTGATGATGGTCATTACTGCTCCTGTAGTAGGTGGTGCTCCACGGCATGTACGTCGTTGACATCCCGCGGCAAGCCGGTGGCGAGTGATTCCTGGAGCGCCAGGCGGACGGCCAGGTTCTGTTCGGTCAATTCCCTCTGGACGAGTTCGGGTCCGGAGTTACGCACCCACGCACTGAACCGCTCGATTTCGGTCTTGAACGGGTCTTCCCCGATGTCGACAGACTCGCTCCGGCCATCGCGGAAGGACACGGTAACGCGGGCAATTTCGCCCGGATCTGGGTCGAAGGCCTTGTCCAGGGTGATGTGGCCTTTCGTGCCGATGATCTGGAACGTGTTGGTGCGCGGGCCTTCGAAGCCGCAGTCCAGTGTTCCCAGGACGTCCCCATAGTCCAGGATCGCGGCCATGGTCGTTTCCACCGGGTCCGTGCGGCTTGTGCCTTTGCCGTAGACGGTTTGCGGCGCGCGGCCCATGACCATGTTCATGATGTCGACGGCGTAGCATCCGACGTCGTTGAGCGCACCTCCGTCCATTCCCGGCTGGAGGCGGACCTCGCCTTCGCTTCGGTCCATGACGAAATGGAAGCGGGCGTGCATGGACACCAACTCGCCGATCTTGCCCGAGTCGATGAACTCACGGACCTTCTGGTGCTGGGGGTGGAAGCGGTACATGAACGCTTCCATCAGGTTCACCCCGTTGCGTTCGCAGGCTTCCAGCACCCGGCGGTAGTCGTGGGTGTTGGCGACGAGCGGCTTCTCGCAAAGGATGTCCTTTCCAGCCTCGGCGGCCGCAACAATCCAGTCGGCGTGCAGCGAGTTGGGGAAGGGCAGGTAGACGGCTTCGATGCTTGGATCGGCGAGCAATTCCTCGTGGGAAGAATAGGCGGCGGGGATACCGAAGCGCTCTGCGACTTCGGCGGCCTTTCCGTTCGGGCTGCTGATGGCCGACGCCACGGCGTTCCGGGCGCGGCTCATGGCGGGCAGGAACCTGCCCTGGGCGATCCGTGCCGTGGTCAGCACTCCCCAGCGGACCGCGCTCATCGCTCGATTTCCGTTTCGAGTTGACGCAGGAAGGCCACGGACTGCCGGACATCCCGGACCGGGCCGTCGTCGGTGGGTTCGGTTTCGAGGATGGTGTCTTGCTCCATGGTGAACCAGCCTTCGTAGCCGGCATCCAGCAGGTCCCGGACGATTCCGGCAATGCCGACGTCGCCTTGACCCAGCGGTACGTACATCCCTGCCTTGACGCCGTCGGTGTACGAAATCTCCCCGGCCTGGACCCGCTGCGCGACGGCGGTTCGCACGTCCTTCAGGTGGGTGTGGCCGATGCGGGCAGCGTAGCCGCGGACGAGCAAGGCCGGATCGGTGCCGCCGATGAGCAGGTGGCCCGTGTCGAGGCACAGGTTTGCCGCGGTGTCGTTCAAAACCCGGTCAACATCCGAGGTGCTTTCGATCATGGTTCCCACGTGCGGGTGGACCACCGCCTGGATGCCTTTGTCAGCGGCGGCTTTGACCACGGCGTCGAGGTTCCTGCCGAACAGCTCCCAGCCTTCGGCGTCGAGCTCGTGGCGCTGGTCGTAGCCTGCGACGCCGGTCTCCGCGGCGAGGACCATGACGCTGGCCCCGGCTGCTTCGTACGCGTCCAGCTCAGCCGACACGACATCCAAGGGGTTCTTGGACGGATCGTGCAGGATGACTGGGAAGAATCCGCCGATGGCCTGGAGGTTGTGCCGCTTCAGCACCTCCGCGCGTTGGGTGGCCTGCTCGGGGAGGAAGCCGGCGGGGCCGAACTCGGTGGCGCTGATGCCCAGGGCGGTCATTTCGGACAAGACCCTGTCGGCCTCGAGCTGGTGGCCCCATCCGGGGACTTCACAGACGCCCCAGGAGATGGGTGCTGCGGCAAGGCGCTTGGTGATGGTGCTCAATCTGATCCTCCGTATACGTTTTGGTCCCAGTCGATGACCGAGCCTGTGACAACACCGCTCCTGTCGGAGAGGAGAAAGACAATGAATTCGGCGATCTCGTCCACTTGCCCGAGCTTTCCCATGGGGACGGATGCGTTGGCCTTTTCGAGCCAGTCCTCCCCTGCGCCGTGGAATTTCTTCTGGGTTTCGGCTTCGCCGTCCGTGGCGGTCCAGCCGATGTCCAGCCCGTTGATGCGGATCTTGTCCCAACGGTGCGCATGCGCCGCATTGCGGGTCGCCCCGGCCAGGCCGGCCTTGGCGGCCACATACGGCGCCAAATACGGCTGCCCGCCAAGTTCAGCGATGGAGATGACGTTCACGATGCTTCCTGGCACACCCCTGCTACAAAGATGCTTGATGGTTTCGGCCATGATGAAGAATGGCGATTTCAGGTTCACCGCGATGTGCGCGTCAAAAAGCTCGGGCGTGGTGTCCAGCATGGTGCCGCGGGTGGTCAGGCCGGCCGCATTGACCGCGCAGTCGAGTTGCCCGAAGACGTTGATCGTCTCAAGCACCGAGTTCCGGGCCTGTTCGACGTCGGCGAGGTCGGTCTTGATGAACCGGGTCTCGATGCCGGAAGCTGTGAGCTCCGCGGCGAGCCGTTCACCTGAGTCCGCGTTCCGCCCGGTGACCGCGATGCCGGCCGCACCTTCGGCAGCTGCGCGTCGTGCGACGCCGGCCCCCAAACCTTGGGTACCTCCGCTGATGAGGATCACTTTGTCTTGGAGAAGTGGCATGGCTACGGCTGCCCGATCTTGACTGCGTTCTCGACCTTGACTGAGTTCTCGATCCTGACTGCGCGGCCCGAACCGGCGGACTCCTCGGCCGCGTTGGCCAGGGCTAGCGCCTGCAGGCCGTCGTCGAATCCTGGACTGCAGGCAGTGCCCGAGCGGATGGCCCTGGCGAAACTGTCCAACTCGTTCCGGTAGGCCTCGGCGTAACGCTCAAGGAAGAACGGCAGGTAGGCGTCCGCCTCTTCGGCGCCGGCCGCACCATACTTGCGCACCGTCGTCGGGGCCACGTTGTTCGCGTTGAGCATCCCTTCGCTGCCGAACGCCTCCAGTCGCTGGTCGTAGCCGTAGGCGCTGTGGCGGGAGTTGGTGATGGTGACAAGTTCGCCGTCGCGACCCCTCAGGGTGATGACCACGGAGTCGAAGTCACCGGCTTCCTCGATGTAGTCGCAGAACACGTTGGCGCCCGCGGCCGACACCTCGACGATGTCCGGCACGAAGAACCTGGCCATGTCCAGGTCGTGGATGCTCATGTCCCGGAAGATCCCTCCCGAGGTGGCAATGTAGGCGGCCGGGGCCGGCGCGGGGTCGCGGCTGATGATGGTCAGCTGTTCGAGGCGGCCGATCTCGCCCGCCACAACACGGCGCTGGATGGCCGCGAAGTTGGGATCGAAGCGCCTGTTGAACCCGAGCATAAGGGGAGTGTTGTTTCCCTTGATCACGTCGCGGCATGCGAGCGCACGGTCAATGTCGAGGTCGATTGGCTTCTCGCAGAGGGCCGCCACGCCTTGCGCCATGGCACGCGAGATCAGCTCGACGTGCGTGCTGGTGGGCGAGCCGATCACGACGGCGTCAAGGTCACCGTTCGCGAAGACCTCGTCGGCAGTCTCGACGGCGATGGCTCCGCTCCCGGCCGCCAACGTGCGGGCCCCTTCGATGAAGGGATCGGCGATCCAGGCCAATTCCAGGTCCGGGTGGGCCGCGATGTTCCGGGCGTGGACTTGCCCGATACGGCCCGATCCGAACAGCGCGACTTTGAGGGGTCGATCAGTGGACATGTGCAGTGGTCCTTTCTAGTGGGCTGCCCGGAAAAGACCGGGGCCTTGGCTTGGTTCTGGAGAGTTGAAGGGGACATGCTCAACTGAGGGACCGGTCATGGCCCGGCCACCGCCGCGGGCGCCCGGCCGGCGAGGACGTCCACCGCACCCTGGGCGGCGTCCCTGACGGTGTGCGCCATGCCTTGACGTGTGAAGCCCATCAAGTGCGGAGTCAGGACCACGTTTTCGTGGTCGAACAGCGGGTGGTGCGCGGGCGGCTCGGGATCGTACACATCCAGGCCTAGACCGGACAGGTGTCCCGACTGCAGTGCCTCGTGGGCGGCGTCGAGGTCGATGAGGCCGCCACGGCTGCAGTTGATGAGGACCGCCCCGGGCCTCATGGCTTTGAGGCGGTCCGCGTTGATGAGGTTCTGGTTTTCGGGTGTCAGGGGCACGTGGAGGGTAGTGAAGTCACTGCCCTCAAGGAGCTCCTCTACGGTGTCGCACCGGATTTCCGGGGGAACCTCCGCGAACGGATCATAGGCGAGGACCTTGAGCTCGAAGGCTTCGGCGATCCGCGCCACCCGGCGGCCAATGCGGCCGTATCCGATGATGCCTAGCGTGAATCCCTCGAGGTCTCCGACGCCGACGGCGGCCCGCTGCTCCCAGCGTCCCTCGCGGACCAGGGCGGTCAGCGGAGAGAGCTTCTTGACCAGGGCGAGCAGGTGGGCGAACACGCCTTCGGCCACCGAGGCGGTGTTGCTCCCGGGCGTGATGACCACCGGAATTCCCCGTCGATTGGCCTCGGCGACGTCCACGAGCTCGGTTCCCACGCCGGTCCTGGCGATGACTTTGAGGGCCGGCATGCGGTCCAACAGTTCCCGGTCCACGCGGTAGGCGGCCCTGACAATTGCCGCGTCGGCGTTCGCCAGATCGGCGTCGGTGGGGTCCTGGATGAGTCGCTGGTGCTCGGACAGGAGCGGTTCCACCAGGTCGGGCTCAACGCTGCCGAGAGCGACGAAGATTTGGGGTGTGGTTATGGAAGCCATCGTCATCCTTGAAGATGTGGAGGTATGGGGCTGCGCCGAAAACGGCGTAGTTACGAGGTGTTAGAGGCCTCGGTTTTAAAGGCCCAGGAGGCTGGACTTCCGCACGACCAAGTGGGGCGTGACGGAATGGTGGACGAAGCCGCTGCCTTCACCATGGATGCGTTCCAGGAGGGTCTTGGCCCCTGTGACGCCAATGGTGGAGCTGTCCGGGTCAACGGTGGTCAGTCCCAGGCGCGGCATTGCACCGAGCGCGATGTTGTCATAACCGGTGACAGCTATTTCGACGCCGCGTTCATCGGCAGCGGTCATGGCACCAAAAGCGGCGAGGTCGTTGATGCAGGCCAGCGCCGTGGGGCGCTGGTGCGTGGAGCGGGAACCAAGCGCCCTTTGGGCGGCAACATAGCCGGACTCCTGGAAGAAGTCGGCGTCGACCACGCGGATATAACGGGCCAGACCGTGCTCTTCCATTGCCGCCGAATACCCGTCCACGCGTTCGCGGCCAACCGAGCCACCCAGGCCGCCAAGGTGCACGATGTTCTCGTGTCCCTGGGCGATCAGGTGCTCAACAACCATGGACATGCCGAGGGCATCGTCGCTCCGCACGATATCGGCGGTATCGATGTAGTCCGGTCCGCCACCTGCAAAGACCACAGCCCCGCCGGAAACGGCACGGCTGAACGGTGCTTTGTCAGGCACGGTTCCGACGACGAGCAGGCCCGCGACCCGCAAGTCCCGGAAGGCCTGGAGGATGGACTGGTCCACTCCCCTGCCCGCCGCGGTGACCGCACTGAAGAGGACGGTGTGCCCGGCCTCTTCAAGTACGGTCCGTGCGGCGTCTGCGACGTCAAAGGCCCACGGGTTGTGCATGTCGCTGACCAGCACACCGATGGTTCCGCTGTCCCGTGTTGCCAGGGACCGGGCTGCGAGGTTCAACTCGAAGCCCATCTCTTCAACAGCCTTGAGCACCCGCTGGCGGCGTTCGTCGCTGACGCGCGGTGAGTCGCGCAGCACGAGGGAGACCAAGGACTTGGAAACGCCGGCGCGTTCTGCCACGTCCATGATCGTCGGCCGCCGGGCGGATGGAGGTGCCATGGTTATGCCCGCGCTGCCGTGGTGCCGTGGATTTCCTCGATCTTCTGCCATTGACCTGACAGCGAGGACGCTTCGGCGGCGCTGACAATGGCAGCGGCCGATGCGGCGTCGTGGATGTTGGAGTTTTCCTGTGCTCCTCCAGTGACGGCGACCAGGAACTTCTTGGCTTCGATGACCTTGAGGTCGTCAAAACCCATGCTGTTGCCGGGCCCGGGCTGGAAGTGAGCGTAATCGCCGTGACGGGGACTGGCGTTGACCGTGGTGTAGCCTTGCTCGTCGTTGTTGCGGCCCAGGCAGACCTTGAGTTCGTTCATGCGCTCGAAGTCCCATTTGAGCGAGCCTTCGGTCCCGTAGACTTCGATCTGGTAACCGCATTCGGGTCCAACGGCAACGCGCGAGGATTCGATGGTGCCGACGGCGCCTGCCCCGCGGGCGGACGGGCCGAAGCGGACCAGCGCTGCAGCGTAATCCTCATTCTCGACCTCTCCCATTTCACCGTTTTCGATCACCGCGAAGTGCGTCCCTGACCCCATCGCCAGCTTGGGGCGCTGCGTGTAGACCGTGCTTGTGAGCGCGGTTACCTCGGCGATGGGCCCAACTACATATTGGCACAGGTCGGTTGCGTGGCTGAACAAGTCCGCCAGCACGCCGGTGCCGGCGAGTTTCCGGTCAAAGCGCCAGGACAAAGCGCCGTTGGGCTCGGAAGCGTATCCGGAGAAGAACACTGCGCGGACGTTCGTGATGCGCCCAAGGCGCCCGTCCGCGATGAGCTTCCTGGCGTGCTCCACGGCCGGGGCGTGGCGGTAGTTGTAGCCGATGGAGGTCACGACGCCGGCCTCCACGGCGGCTTCCTGCACGGCTACGGTTTCTTCGTAGCCGCGTCCAACAGGCTTTTCGATCCAGAAGTGCTTGCCGGCTTTGGCAGCCGCGATGCCGATTTCGGCATGCAGGAAGTTGGGGGCGCAGATGGAAACGACATCGACGTCCGAGTGGTTCAGGACATCGTGGTAGTCGGTGGTTCCTTCCGCGAAGCCGAGGACATCGCGGGCGTAGTCCACCCGGTCCGGCGCTGTGTCCGCCGCGATGACGAGCTTGGTGGTCAAGCCAAGCTCGGGGTAGGCGTAGGGGACCGTCTGGTAAGCGCGCGAGTGGAGCTTTCCCATCCATCCGACGCTGATAAGGCCTACACCGACTGTGCGGGATTCTGGGCTCACGTTCATGCCTTTCTCGTTGAAAATTCTTGTCAGTTGCGGGCGGTGTCGAAGGCGTCCCGGAACGCCGCCGCCATGATGGTGGAGTCCGAGCCGATGGCCACGAAACGGAAGCCCTGGCGGACGTACTTGGCCGCAGCCATACCGTCCACCGCGAGGATGCCGGCAGCTTTGTTGTGCAGTTGCGCGGCCGCGACTACCCGTTGGAGGGCCTCCTGGAAGACATTGCTGTCCAGTTGCATCGGGACACCCAAAGCGAAGGACATGTCCATCGGTCCGACGAAAAGGACATCCACGCCGCCCTGCGCCGCGATCTCCTCCACGTGCCCCAGCGCGTCGAGAGTCTCGATCTGGACGATTCCCACGGCTGACTGCTGGTCTGCGGTCAACGGAGCCCGGTCCATGCCCCAGCGGCACGCGCGGTTGTACGTTGCCACGCCGCGGTCGCCGTACGGCGGATACAGCATGTGCTTCACGGTTTGGCCGGCTTCCTCCACGGAATTCAGGCGGGGAACCATGATGCCCGCTGCGCCTTGATCCAGGACCCGGCCGATGCGTATCCTTTCTCCGCTCTCCACGCGAACAAGGGTGGGGACGCCGTAGCTTCCGGCCGCGAGGACACCGTCGCGGACCGCATCCTCACCGCCGGAACCGTGCTCAAGATCGACGAGCACCCAGTCCGCGCCGGCAGCGGCGCACACTTCCACCGCGGTTGCGGAAGCCATGCCAACGAAGGTTCCCAGGGTCACGTCTCCGGCGGCCAAGCGGCGCCGCAGCCGACCGCCGTCGAGCGGTCCGCCGTCGTAGTTGCCGCCGCTCGAGGCGCTCATCCGAACCACCGCTGGCGGCCCTTTGCCTGCTCGTAGTCCGAGCGCAATGAACGGACCCATTCCTGTCCGGACACTTCCGCGGGAGCTACGTCCCACCAGACGTCGCCGCCAGGCAGGTCGACATGGGGAACGGTGGGCACCACGATCACGACGGGTCCTTGGGTATCGCGCGTGGAGGCCAGCGCTTCCCGGACCTCTGCCGCCGTGGTGGCCCGGATGGCGAGGGCGCCTAGGCCTTCGGCGATCTGCCGGAGGTCCACCTTGAGGTAGTCGCCGTCCAGCCGCGCCTTCGGGGCGTCGTCGACGGCGACGCTTCCGCCGGTGGTGCGGTAGCGGAATTCGTTGCCGAATTCGCGTCCCATGCGGTTCATCTGCAGGCGGTGGATGACCTGATAGCCATGGTTCTCTGAGACAACAACCGTGACGTTGAGGCCTTCCTGGGCCGCGGTGAGGATTTCCGTGGGTGCCATGAGGAACGTGCCATCACCGATGAAGGTGACCACGCGGTTGTCGTTGTTGCCCTCGGCCAGGCGGACGCCCATGCCGGCCGCGATTTCGTAACCCATGCAGGAGAAACCGAATTCCAGGTGGCAATTGCGGTTGCCCGTGGCATCCCAGACCTTTTGCAGGTCACCGGGAGGTCCTCCGGCCGCGGCGATGATGGTGTCGCCGGAGCGGGCGTGCTCCTGCATGAGTCCGATCAGCTGTGGCTGGGTCAGGACGGCTCCCGTGACCGGCGCGTCCGGGTGGTCTTCCGGGCGGTAGGGCGTGTCGGCGTCGAGCCATTGGGACCGGATCGGGGCCCACTTCGCCTTCTCGGAATGGACTGTTTCCTGCCAGTTTTCAGCGGTGCTGTGGCCCTCCAGTGCCCGGGCAAGTGCCTCCATGCCCAAGCGGGCGTCCGCGAGGATGCCGGTGGCGCCTTGCTTGCGGGTATCGGCGTCCACGATGTTCAAGGACGCGAATCGGACGTCCGGGTTTTCGAAGATCGATTGGGAGCCGGTGGCGAAGTCGGTGAGGCGCGTGCCGACGCTGAGGACCAGGTCGGCTTGCTTGACCAGGGTGTTGGACGCGAAGTTGCCCTCGAGCCCGACGCCGCCCACTTGCCACCATTCGTCCTTGGTCACGGCGCCCTTGCCGCCGAAGGTCTCGACGACGGGAATTCCGACCTGGCCTGCCAGCGCCTCGAGCGCCGCGTGGGCGTCGGAGTAGTGGATGCCGCCGCCGGCGATAATCACGGGACGCTCGGCCGAACGGATAAGCCGGGCGACGTCGTCGACCTCTTCCAGGTCCGGAAGCGGACGCCGGATCTTCCAATCGCGCGGCTCGAAGAATTCTGCCGGGAAGTCGTAGGCGTGCGACTGCACGTCCTGGGGCAGCGAAATAACCACGGCTCCCGTATCCGTGGGGCTCGTGAGCACGCGCATTGCCTGCGGAAGGGCGGTCAGGAGCTGCTCCGGGCGGTTGATCCTGTCGAAGAAGCGCGACACGGGGCGGAACGCATCGTTGACCGTGGCATCTGCCTCGGTGGGGTGCTCCAGTTGCTGCAGCACAGGGCCCTGGTGCCGCGTGGCGTAGGTGTCACCGGGCAGGAGCAGGAGCGGGACCCTGTTGACCGTTGCCAGGCCGGCGGCGGTCACGAGGTTGAGCGCGCCCGGGCCGATGGACGCCGTGACGGCGAGGACTGCCTGCCGGCGGCTCGCCTTGGCATATGCGGTGGAGATATGCGCCAGGTACTGCTCGTGCCGGCCTTGGATGAAGGGCATGTCGTCGGCCAGTTCGTCCAGTGCCTGGCCGAGGCCTGCCACGTTGCCGTGGCCGAAGATGCCTAGGGCGGCGGGGACCAAGCGGCGGCGGACGCCGTCGGCGAGCGAATACTGTGCCGAGAGGTACTTGATGACCGCTTGGGCCGTGGTGAGCCTGATGGTCTGCGATGGTGTGGTGGTCATTGCCTTATTCCCGTTGTCGTCGTTACCAGGGGCGCCCGTGCAGGACGACCGTCTTCTCTTCGGTCATTTCCTGGACAGCAGAGCGGACGCCTTCCTTGCCGATTCCGCTGCCTTTCAAGCCGCCGTAGGGCATGAGGTCGGCCCGCCATAGCGGCGACCAGTTGATGTGGATGTTGCCGGCGTCGATCTGCCGCATGGCCTGTACCGCACCGGCGACGTCGCTCGTGAAGATTCCCGCGCCGAGTCCGTACTCGTTGTCGTTGGCCATCGCGATGGCGCTTTCCATGTCCGGCGCGGAGGAGACCGCGACGGCGGGCCCGAACAGTTCGTTCCGGCTCAGCGGCGACCGGGGGTCGACGCCGGCAACGACGGCGGGAGTCACCACGGCGCCGTCACGGTCACCGCCGGTGAGGACACGGGCGCCGGAATGGCGGGCCTCGAGGATCGAGGTGTGGACGCGTGAGGCTTCCTCTTCGGAGATCAGCGAGCCAAGGCGCGTATCCTCTTCCTTGGGGTTGCCCACGGCGATCGCTTCGACCTTCGGGACCAGCGCGTCCAGGAAGTCTTTCTCGACGCGGCGGTCAACGATGACCCGCTGCACCGAAATGCACACCTGGCCTGCGTTGACGTAGCCGCCAGCCGCCACCGCAGTGGAGGCGAGTTCGAGGTCGGCGTCCGGCAGGATGATTACCGGGCACGAAGCGCCCAACTCAAGGGACAGCTTCTTCACGCCCGCGATCGAGCTGATGCGCGTTCCGATGCTGGTGGAGCCTGTGAAGGACACCTTGCGGACCCGCGGGTCCGTCACCAGCACGTCGCCCAGGGAGCTGCCGGGCCCGGTGATCACGGACAGCGCCTCGGGCGGCAGGCCGGCGTCGACGAAGCACTGCGCCAGCTTCAGCGCCGTCAGCGGCGTTGCGCGGGCCGGTTTAAGGACGACGGCGTTACCGGCTGCCAGCGCGGGTGCAATTTTGTGCAACACCAGCAGGGCCGGGTAGTTGAACGGCGTGATGGCGACGACGATGCCCACAGGCTGCCGCAACGTGAAGCCGATCTTGTCCAAACCCGTCCCGGCGTTTGCGTCCAAAGGAAGCGTGGAGCCGTACAGCTGGCTCCCTTCGTAGGCGGCGAGGCGGATGATGTTCCCCGAGCGACTGGCCTCGCCCCGAGCTTCCGTGATGGGCTTGCCGGATTCGGCGCTAATAGTCTGGGCAATGTCCTCGGCACGTTCATCCGCCAGGGCGGCCGCGCGCAGGAGGATATCGACACGCACGTGGGCCGGTGTTGTCCTTTGCAGGTGGGCGCCGATTTCGGCCCGGTCAAGGGCGGCTTGGGCGTCCTTGACCGTCGCTACGGGGACTGTGTCGATCGTCCGTCCGTCGAAGGGCGAGCGGACTTCCTCGGTCCTTCCGTCGGCGGCGCCGCGCCAGTTTCCG
This sequence comes from Arthrobacter sp. FW306-1B-G06A, assembly GCF_058781765.1. Taxonomy (NCBI): domain Bacteria; kingdom Bacillati; phylum Actinomycetota; class Actinomycetes; order Micrococcales; family Micrococcaceae; genus Arthrobacter; species Arthrobacter sp. FW306-1B-G06A. The sequence goes on from NZ_JBYSXB010000017.1 coordinate 95,281, forward strand.
GCTATTAGCATTTCCATGGTTGCTCCATCAGGTTGTAAACGTTCGCGCTTAGTGGCGCTTGGTGTTGCCTTCGTATGCGGCGTCGGTGACTTCGGCGACTTCGGCTTGGACTTCCTTGAGGGCCTGGGTGTGTCCGCCGAGTTGTTCGAGTTCGTGGGCGAGTTCGGCCAGTTCCGCACCGCCGGCCATCTGGGCGGTGAGTTCGTCCAGGGTGATGTCCTTCTTGTCGTAGTAGCCGATGGACTTGCCGCGCTT